>DATEZQ010000002.1 GCA_035583355.1 Candidatus Paceibacterota bacterium
CGCAAGAGCGCACTGAATAAGATATATCTGATACTAGGGGGAGCCGAAAAACCGTTCCGGTTTTTGACTCTTGGAACGCTACGCGTGCAAAACCAGAGTCCGGGCCTTGGCACGGCTCACAAAGTAGTTTAAGTGCGGGGCGCTTAAACTACTAAGTGGCCGTCGCCACGACTCGCCGACCGTGCACGCGGCTGGATTTATCACGAGCGAAGCTCGGATAAAATCTGCGCCGGGTGACAGTACCCGGCTCCGTCTTTCAAGTCCCGTCTACCGCTACAGAAACAAACAAAAACGAAGCTTTCGCTTCGTTTTTGTGTTTCTGCGCGGTAGACGGGACTTGAACCCGCAACCTCTCGCGTGACAGGCGAGTGCTCTAACCAGTTGAGCTACCACCGCATTCCTACATTTGTAGTGCTGAAAATATAGCATAAAGAATCGACCAATGCAAGCCAAAAAGTAGTTGCGCTTGCCCACTACTTTCTGTCGTGTATGCTTAGGAAAGAATCTTTATATCGACAAAATGGAGCCTGGAATGGCGACGATACGCTCGAAGCTTATAGAGGATAGACTTGGAAAACTGATCAACATGTTCGGAAGGATGCATGACCCCGTTGATGTACTTGAACTCATTCGCTTGTTCGAAAAGCATGAGTTTCGTGGAATGGTGGCAGTAATCAAGCGGCAGATGCGCCTTTCGATGCCCATTCGGGTTTGTTACGTCAATGACCCTCGGTATGGACCCGAGAAGTGTGTTGCTTGGGTTGACGGACTAAATTTTGTACCATTCTTTGGCACGCAGAACATCCGAGGCGAAATGGCGAGTATGTATCTTCGCCAGCACGCGCTCGTCGACATGCCGTCCCCGTCACTCATATTCGCTATTGCCCATGAGCTTGCACATGTGCTGCTCACTGCATTTCGCAGTGAACTTAACACCGATGAGGAGGCAACGGATCTCCTTGCTATCCTCCTTGGATACGGGACATGTTACGCCGCAGGTAAAACCTATCAATGCAAATACCCGTTTGGGGCAAATTTTCCATTCGAGCGATCAGAATTCACATCAGGCTACCTCTCCATTGATGAGATCATCTACGCAGAGATGCTTATTAGACGATAAATACACCGGGGAAACCCGGTTTTTTATTTCTGGGACAAGATTATTATGCCAATATCTCCTTTTTAAAGGTATTGATTTATTTGGGAAATCGGGTATTATGACGAAACAATTATAGCCAACATAGCTCAGATGGTAGAGCATTTCCATGGTAAGGAAAAGGTCATCGGTTCAATTCCGATTGTTGGCTCAAGTTTGTGGGTAAAATCCAAAAACTTCCAGTAGACTGCATATGCTGGGACGCCAAAGTAGCTCAGTCGGTAGAGCATCTCACTCGTAACGAGAAGGTCGCCGGTTCGATCCCGGCCTTTGGCTCCATTGACGCTTTAGCGTATAATGAATACATGTCGGCGTAGCTCAGACGGTTAGAGCGAAGGACTCATAAGCCTTAGGTCACAGGTTCGATTCCTGTCGCCGACACAAAAAGACCACCCCGAAGCGCAAGCTTCGGGGTGGCTTCTTTTTGTAGTCGGGACAGTGAATCGAAAGACGGAGCCGGGTACCGTCACCCGGCGCTAATTTTATCCGGCTCTTCGAGCCGTGATAAATCCAGCCGCGTGCACGGTCGGCGAGTCGGGGTCGCGAGTACTTTGGCTTTTGACGTCTCGTAGAGCGTCAAAAGACTTAGTAACTTGTGACCTAGTCCTGGACTCCTGTTCTGCACGCGAAGCGTTCCATGAGTCAAAAACCGGAACGGTTTTTCGGCTCCCCTGGTATCTGATATATCTGACTTAGCGCGGCTTTGCGCTCCATCAAACACAAACCCAAAAGGTTTTTGTTTGCCCAGTATCGCATTCCCCCATTTGCATTCCCCTCCCCCTCATGTTAGCCTTCCCACAGATTTTCAAGGAGGTCCAATGGACGCCGCTCCCAACAACCCGCTCGTCTTCACCGAGCATCAGCTCATCGCTTCCATAAGGAAGCCGCTCGTTCCCCGACTGCCGAAAAAACATGAGGGCATCCACTTCTTCCTCACGATGGACGATTTCGAAAAGGCCAGGCGACGTTCGCTCAGAACACGCTATATCTTCGTCGCAACCATCACCGTCAACGTGCGCATGACCCCATCGTGCTACTGGGAGTTCCTCGAAACCGGAAAGCTCTCCCTGGGCGACGTCTTCATTTCGGCGGCTGACTTCGAGAAGATCACGGCCATCAATGCCATGTAGAACGGCAATCAAAAAACCAGAGCAGTGCTCTGGTTTTTCTCATCTATTCTTTTTCCTCTTCTGGTTTCACCTCGCATGGCATATCCCCAGCAGGTAACTCCACGAAGAACGTCGTTCCTTTTCCCGGAATACCTTCAGACTCAAACCATATCCTTCCACAACATGCATCAACGACACGTTTTGCACTAAAGAGCCCGTACCCCGTGCTATGCACATTAACCTCGGTTGAATGTGCGCCATGCCCACCCTCCTTGAACATCTTCGGCGCATCCTCTGGAGTGATTCCTACACCTGTATCTCGGACTGAGAATAATATATGCCCAGGATCCTTCTGCTCAAGTCGCACATAAACACCACCACTGAGCGTATAATTTACCGCATTTGCCACAAGATTTTGAATGACATGCAGCTTTATGTATGCCTGATCGAGATTAACCATAAGTGGCCCATCGTGCGCGATATCAAGATTAAGCGAGAGGCCCTTTTTCACAGCGTCAGGGTCGACACCAGCTACTACCTCCTTCACCATCGCTGCAATATCAAACTTCGTCGAATGAAAGACGAGTTCGCTTCCAGACTTCAAAATGAGCATAATCGAATCAATAAGACGCATTGCATCCTTTGCGGACTGCTCGATGAAACCCTTTGCCTGTTCAGGCACAGGACCGAACTCACCCTCAAAGAGTGCACGGAAGAGCATAGCATGCTTTCCCAGAGTCCCCTTCACATCATGACTCATGACGCGATTCACTTCTTTTAATCGAGTTGCAAGCTCCTCGATCTCCTCGCGCTGCTTCACTTCATTGCGCACACTACGCATCAGCACGAGACCAATGACGGTCACAAGTACCAGTGATACGTAAGTAACACGATGTACATAGTCGATATCTTGAATGAAAAGAATTCCCGCCAAAACCATCACCAATGCGATGACGAGCATTTCCGCGCCCAGCATATGAATGGAAAATCGCTTATCATTCACTGCAATATAAGAAACACCTGCGAGGAATAGTACTGCCCCAATAGGAGCGATGAGCTCAAAACGATAATCACCGATAACATCTCCGAGGAGTGTCGTTAAGAGAAAAACCGCAAGGAAAGCAAAAGCAGAGAGTGCGATGATGACCGCTTTGCCGTGGAGCATCTGGATCTTCGGAGACCTCATGAACGCTCTGACGAGCACGAAACCTACACCAATCAATGCAAATGCTTCATAAATATATGTGTACACGAGGAGCGCATTGCCCTGCACCGCCTCGCAAGTGGAAATATCAAACGATTCAACATTATATGTCGACGGGGCAAGAATAATGATAGGAAGTATTGCGACGAGAAAGAAACGGCGCGCAAGCGTCGGCATCGTCTCACCATGAAGAAGGTGATATACAAACAACACCGTCGCGAGCGACATAAAGGCAGAAGCTACACCCCATGACTGCCATGCAAGCTGCACGAGAACGACCGGTGCTGCAATCCATGCGAGTAGTGACGTCCCTGAAAGAAATACGAGAGCAAATGCGAGAAGCGCAAAAAGCTGCGCGATGCGCTCATGGCGGTTGTAATAGAGTGTACGCAACGCAAACCACAAAGAAAACAGCATGATCGGTATATATGCGTAATACAAAAGCGGTGGCGCAATAGAGAAATCAAGTAATCCAAAGAATACAGGGCTTGCGTCTGTGCAAAGAAGTGAAAGCATAGTGCGTAAGTGTTTACAACAGCGTTGATTTCTTGTGCATAATGTGACAAAATCAATAAAGTAAGCGTTCTAATTTGGGTCACGTTACCACTGTTTCTTAAATCCTCGCTGTCTATTCAGCAATTATATCATGAGAATCCTACTGATTTCCGACATACTCCTCACTGGCGACTTTGCGATTAAGTTACGCCAGGAAGGTAACGAGGTGCGCGTATTCATTGCAGACGAACGCAATAAAAATAATCTCGATAACCTACTCGACAAGACCGATTCATGGGAGAAGGAACTTGAGTGGGTAGGAAAAGATGGCCTCATTATATTTGAAGATGCAGGACTCGGGAAAAAGCAGGATGAACTACGTGCGAATGGATATACTGTTCTCGGTGGCAGCGAACTCGGTGAGCGTACGGAAACGGATCGTGAATTCGGGCAGCAGGTTTTCGCGCTTCGTGGCCTACCTATTCTCCCAGTTTCTGATTTTACCTCACAGCACGATGCGATTGCATACCTCAAAGAACATCCCTCAGCCTGGGTACTCAAATATACTAATGGCCACCTAATGAAGCACCTCAGCTTCATCGGTTCTGATCCTGACGGTGGCGACGTGATCGCATATCTCGAAAACAACATTCGACATGACATTGGTGCTAACGAAACACTCTCACTCCAGGAGCGTGCCTTTGGCATAGAATTCGGTATTGCACGCTACTTCAATGGCACTGACTGGGTTGGGCCAATTGAATACAATCTTGAGCACACTCACCTCTTTCCCGGAGAGATAGGCCCAAACGTCGATGAAATGGGAACACTTGCGTGGTATGACGACAATGAAGACGAGCGTCTCTATCGCGAGATTCTTGCACCGATGAAAAAGTTTCTTCGTGAAGCTAAATTCCATGGCGACTATTCAATCAACTGCATCGTCAATGAGTCTGGTGCTCACCCCATCGAGGCAACCGCGCGACTGGGCGCTCCAATAATCCACCTGCAGGAGCAACTCAGTCTTTCACCATGGACAGAGTTCATGCTCGCAGTCGCAAGAGGTGAGCAATATAATCTTAAGTGGAAGAAGGGATTCGGTGTCGTCGTTTCTGTTGTCACTACTCCATTCCCTTACCCATATAGTGCGGAGGGCAAAACGATGCTCGGGCTTCCCGTCCACATTCAGCAAGATTGTAGCGTGGCAGAACTTCGCAGAATTCACCTTGAAGAGGTAGCATCGCGTGATGGCACAAATAAAACACTGTATATCTCTGGGACAAGCGGTACCGTACTTTATGTTTCAGGATACGGTGATACTGTATCTGCCGCACGACAGCAAGCATATGATACGATCGCAAAGATCTCAGTTCCAAAAATGTTCTATCGTAATGACATCGGAGCAACGTTTGAGAAAATACAGCTTCCACAACTCAAAGCATGGGGCTTTCTCTCACATCTATAAAAATAACAACACTTTCGTGTTGTTATTTTGTAATATAGTCATAGCCCATCCAGAATAGGATCACCCAGAATATCGCTTGAAAGGCTGCGAGGAAGACTAGTGTACCTATCGCTCGTTGTTTCTTTCCTGCAAATTCTTTATGCCAAAATTCAAGAAGACGTTCAGGTCCATCCCATATGATACTCTTTATGACCAAAAAGAGAATCGTTCCGAACCCCAAGAGTCTCGATTTCTTTTTTACGAGCTCGTAGCTCTTTCGGTATTGGCGACCAAGTGTAAGGTCTTCACCAGAACGTAGACAAATTTCATAAAGTGCATATGCGGTAATTGTATCGAACAACCACATTGCAAGCATCGTCCCGTAGAGATCTACTTCTAATCGTCGCATGACACCAACAAGCGCGATAGAGAGAATCACAAGCCCCCAATCTAGCACAGAATATATCACCCAACGAATGGCGACACTTTTGAGCTCAGCTACCTTGTCGCGAAGCTTCTCTTCCCCAAGAATAATACCGAGGCCGAGCACAGCAAACGAGACAACAGTGGCGATGGTTTCCAAGTTTTCCATATATACTCATAGTATCATACAAATTGTCCGTGAATTTTCTCTCTCACTATCCTAGAGGTACAAACACAAAATTCAACTACTGAATCAGTGCCACAGCCCAACTCAATCCGAGGTATGCGCAGTAATAGACTGTTGTCCAAACGGCCATAGAAATGGCGACCGAAGGAAGTGTAATAGTGAGCATGTTCCACCAAAACCCCTTTTCACGGCGATAAATCAGGAGTGTCACATAATCAGGATCGAGATAAAACCAACTTCCAATCCAAAATATTGTCTTGCGCGAAGAGAGCACCCACGCGACGATACGTCTAAACCAATGCTGCCCTTGATACTCTTTCCAAACAGCAAGGCGCTCCGCCTCCACTTGGGGACTGAGGCGGCCAAGAAGTACGTAACGCTTAAACCACCTTCTGCGGAAATCTTCCTCTCTCGCCATGCCGCGGAGCTCCTCGAGTCCGGTGATATCATGGCCTCGAGCAAAAAATACTCACTTGTTTGCACAATACCTGCACAAAAGAGGAAGTATGGGATTCCTACCCCAAAAAATGAAAATAGCGTACCAACGGCTCCAAACTGCCAAATAAAATATACCATTGCAACATCAGTGATTCGTGTCAAAAAAGTAATGAGGCGCTCTATAAAAATAATCTGACCTGTGCGGCCCAAAAACTTCCCCGCCTTCTTCAGCAACCCCGGCTTATCGGTAATGTGATTTGCATCCATATACTTCCCATTCTATCAGAAAATACAGATGACTAATCGGCAATCACCAGTCAAAACGACTTGCATAATATACCTTTTTGGTGTATAGTCGTATTTACGAAAGACAAATCTGACGCGTAAGCGTATGGTATTTGTATTTACCGTATAGCGGGATAGAGCAGCGGTAGCTCGTCAGGCTCATAACCTGAAGGCCTTGGTTCGATTCCAAGTCCCGCAACAAGTACCAAAAAATCTGCGTAAGCAGATTTTTTGTTGTACTTGATAGCAGGACTTGGAATCGAAGGACGGAACCGGGCACCGTCGCCCGGCGCTGATTTTATCCGGCCCTGGGCCGTGATAAATCCAGCCGTGCGCACGGTCGGTGAGTCCTGGCCCTACTCGCACACCGTATTCTGCGAATGCTTGGAGCAGAATACGGATGTGACGAAGGGGCGATTCCAACTCTGATTCAGCGCGCTCTTGCGCTCCGTCAATCGCAGGCGCTGCACGCCTGTGATTGCCCTTTAATTTAAAAACACACCAGGCAACGCCTAGTGTGTTTTGAATTTAACTCTCCAAATACCCTGCCTCCTTAAATATCAAATGATATGCATCAATCGCATCCTCCATCTCCCCTTTCTGTAAATCATAATCTCCCTCATGCGCAAGCACGTTTCGAAGCTTGTGCACCCTCCAGGCCTCTTGTAGGTACGGGAATGCGCTCTCTGGAATTGCTTCCATCCGCTCGCCCATCGTCTCTCCAGGGTAACCCATCTTTTTTATGATGTCGTCGAGAATACTATCTGCCTCGAGAATTGCAATACGCCAGTCTGAGGCATTCATAGAAGCGGCGAGCTTTTCAATACGCTCCCACTTTGGATTCTTTATTGGCGCAGTCTTCACCCAATCAAAAAGTGATTCGAGTTTTGCCTCCTCTGCCTTTTCAATGGCGTTCAACTTTGCACGAGCATGCCAGTAGTACCAAAAGAGGATGCAGACAACCGCCGCTCCGATAATATTCAAGATGAAGAAAATCGGTGATAATGTCGGCCAGATATTATCAAGAAAGTAATTGATAAGAAAATTATTTTCGAAGTCAGGCATAAGGGTTCATTATTTTGAAAGTCTTTCGACATCTCTACCAATACCAAAGAGGTACGGCTCATGGAAGTGATCTGCCATAAATTGAATTCCGACAGGAAGCTGCGTACCCTCACGCACTACCAGACCATTCGGAATCGATATTCCTGGAACTCCCGTAATATTCGCTGAGACGGTGAAGATATCTTCGAGATACATTTTTAGTGGATCTGCAGTCTTCTCCCCTATTTTAAATGCTGGACTTGGAGATGTTGGTGTAGCAATAAGATCAACGTCTTTGAGAATTTCCTTAAATTCATCAGTGAGTTTTCGACGCACAAGTACCGCTTTATTGTAGTACGCATCATAATACCCTGCAGAGAGCACATACGTACCCAACAAGATACGGCGACGCACCTCAGCACCAAATCCTTCGCCACGAGTCTCGAGATAGGTATCAATGAGCTTTACACCTTCCTTGCGCAAGCCGAAACGTACACCATCAAAACGTGCAAGATTTGATGAAACTTCCGCGGGCATCAAGATATAGTAAATTGCGAGTGCAAGAGGCAGCGTCGGCATCTCTATTGGGACGATGGCATGACCAGCCTCTTTCAGCTTCGCGATTGTAATATTGAAACTCTCGCGCACGTCTGCGTCGATACCATCCATATTTATGAATGATTCTGGTATACCGATGCGATAAGAATGTTTTGCGAGCACATACGGTCGCTCTTCATCACTAATAGACGTGCCATCCATCGGATCCTTACCTGAAATACTTGTATGCATGACTTCCACGTCATTTACAGTCTTTGCAAAGGGACCAATTTGATCAAGTGAAGAACCCATTGCCATAATCCCATATCGCGAGACTGAACCATAGGTTGGCTTGAGTCCGACGATACCGCATAGTGCTGCGGGCTGACGAATCGAACCACCCGTATCTGAGCCCAGCGAACCGAGAACGCTCCCCATTGCAATTGCCGCAGCAGAGCCACCCGATGAACCACCAGGAACACGTGTCTTATCGAGCGGATTCTTCACTGGACCCCATGCACAAGTCTCACTTGATGAACCCATGGCGAATTCATCCATGTTCGTACGGCCCACAATGACTGCCCCAGCTTCAATGAGCTTAGCGACCGCAGTTCCAGTGTAAGGTGCAACATATCCCTCAAGAATCTTTGAACCCGAAGTTGCACCATGCCCCGCAAATAGCATGTTGTCTTTGATGGCAACAGGAATACCTAGAAGCGGCGCCCTCTCTCCCTTTGCTATACGCGCGTCCGCTGCATCAGCCTGAAGAAGTGCATCCGCAAAAACTTCTGCGAATGCATTGATCTCCGGGTTTTTCGCAGCGATGACGTCAAGCACTGCCTGCGTCAACGCACGGGAGGTATACTCCCCCTTTTCAAGTGCTTCCCGTGCTGCAAGTATTGTAAGTGATGTTAGTTCTATGGTCATATGAAAAAGCTATTCGAACATTTGTTGTACGCGGACAAAATCTCCTTCACGCTTTGGGGCATTATCAAGAATCGCCTCACGCATTGCTCCCGGCTGTGCGGTAGCCACATCAGGGCGAAGTATATTACGATGATCCCCTGCCTCTGTATGCGCGTACGCGCTTGTGTCTACTTTTGCTATTTCTCCAACATAACCGAGCACGGCGTCGATCTTTTCAGCAAGAGCAGACTGCTCTCCTTCCGCTACCTTGATTCGTGCAAGCGTTGCGAGATGTTCTATATCCTGAGGTTGTAACTTCATATGCCTATACTACCGCAAAAATGCTGAAATATGAAGTGATGTTTCTACTCGTAAGCCTCATACAGCGCCTATACTATAGCGCGTTAAAGTATTGACAGTGCTCATACGCGTGTTAGAACAGGAATAGACACAAGAAGGAGGTTGCCATGTCAGATCCCGCAATGAAACGCACGGAGCGCGCGGAACAGCTCATGTCTGACCTTGCCCTACACATCTGTGAAGAAGGTGGGCAAATCTGGCTCGATGAACTTGAGCTATTCATGAAAAAACAAATTTGCTGGGTGATTGACCGAACGCCCAAGAAGGAGCGTACGGACCCCCTGCTCCTCGAACAGTATAGCGCACACATCAATAACCCAATCACTTCATTCAAAGAATTTCTTGAACATGGGGCCGTAAGAAACCAGCGCTGTTTCTTTGATGCAAATTTTACGGGATGGTTCGGAACATATAGTGCAAAGACATCTTCCCCCTGTACACTGCGGTGTAAGGAGTTACAGGAAAGCGCCAACGACCATGATCTAATAGCGGCGCTCGGTGGAGAAAACGCAGCAGAGGTGCCCCTCTCAATATTCTTTGGCGCGCTGATTACGCCCGTCGATGGAAGTCCGAGTGTTTTTGGAGAAAGTGATGTTCTTCATATTTTCTACGCTCGGGATAACATGGGCATACTTCGTGCAATAACAGTAGCGTGTAAAAATGGATCCCCAAGATTCATCTCCGCACACTCACTTATTAGCAATGCACGCTGGGATAAAGGACGTCGCGTTTTCTCGATCTAATCGCACTTACATTGCCCCCATTCTGGGGGCTTTTTAATTAAAAAACCCACACAGTGTGTGGGTTTTGTCTTTGTTCATGAAACATGAGACGGTTGACCGAACCTCGGATGAGGCGAAAGCACTGGAAAGACGCCTTCGATCATGATCGTCGACGTCGACACTCCATCACGGAGAATGATGAATGTCCGAGCACACGTCCCCCCTGCGCAGAGCCAGAGTGATCCATTTGCGTCGGCCTTAACCGCATGTCCTACACGCGAACCGCAGTGCGGGCACCCAAACTGTGCAAATGCGGTTGCAGAAACAGCGATGACCTCACGCTTTGTATCTTTCGGTGAACTGGTCATACCTCCCCCTTGTGTGAATCGATAATGTACGGCTAGCAAAAAACTAGCATACTCTTTTTGGAGTGTCGAGTGTATAAGAAAAACCGCTCACGCGGTTACTTCTTGCCGATCATATATAGAAACTCTTTTTCATCGATGACTTTTATTCCGAGCTGCTGTGCCTTTGCAAGCTTACTTCCTGCGTCACTACCCGCAACAACAAGACTCGTCTCTTTTGATACGCTACCCCCGGGACTCCCACCTGCATCTCGGATGAGCTGCTTTGCCTCATCACGCGAAAGCGTTTCGAGCCCCCCTGTAACAACCACAGTCATCCCCATAAGTGCCCCACTACGCACTACTGACTCATTCTCGACAACAACAAGTGCACGCAAACGCTCGAGATCATGTTGCGCATGCTTATTGTGACGCCAATTCAGAATCTCATCAGCCATCGTCTCTCCTATACCATTAACTGCAAGTAAGGCCTCCCTATCTGCAGCAAAGAATGCATCAAAAGAACCGAAGTATGTGGCGAGATCATGTGCAGTCTCTTCTCCAATCTGTGGAATTGCGAGTGCGACAATGAAACGTGAAAGTGGCACATGCTTGCGTTCACTGAAAGCATCGACGAGCTGCTCTGCGGACTTCTCTCCCCAGCCCTCAAGATTCACCAAGTCACCCTTAGTAAGCGTATAAAAATCCGCAACGCTTGTTACAAGTCCTTCACGCATAAGCTGCTCTACTATTTTTGGACCACACCCAACGACGTTTAATGCACTTTTCCCTACAACATAAGAAAGCTTACGAAGCTTTTGCGCAAACGAATCAGCGTCTACCGCTCTATGCGCAACTTGCCCAGGGATACGCTCAATCTTTCCAATCCCTTCAACAAAATCAGGGAAACGGAATGGCTTTGACCCCTTCGGGCGAAGCTCGGGAATCACTGCAATAATATCAGGTATAACATCCCCAGCCTTTTCGAGCACGACGGTATCTCCGATGCGCACATCAAGGCGTACTATTTCGTCTTCATTATGAAGGGTTGCACGGGAGACGGTTGTTCCAAGCACAGAAACAGGGCGCAAGTGTGCAACCGGCGTAATAACGCCCGTACGACCCACCTGCAAGACGATATCCTCCACGACGGTGGTTACCTGCTCTGTCGGGAATTTAAAGGCTATAGCCCAACGTGGGCCCTTTCCAGTGTACCCTAGAGCATCTTGATACTCCTTCTCTGCAACCTTCACTACAACACCATCAATCCAATACTCCTCTGCCCGAGTGCGTGTTTGCCAATGCTTCCAGAATGCAATAACCTCATCAACGGACTTGCATACCTTGAAATGGGGATTCACCTTGAATCCGAGGCGGCGCATAAGTTCAAGATTCTCTTGCTGCGTCTTTGGTCGCTCGCCATCGTAAGCACCCATTTCATAGATGAATGTATCCAACTTTCGTTCCGCAGCGATACGTGCGTCAAGCTGCCTCAATGTACCCGCAGCAGCGTTTCTCGGGTTCGCAAAGAGTGGTTCACCCTTTGCTGTACGCTCTTTATTAAGGCGTGCGAGCTCTGTCGTTGAAAGCCATGCCTCACCTTCCACAATAAGATCATGTGGCTCCTTGAGGGTAAGCGGTACTGACTCTATCGTACGTGCATTATGGGTCACATCTTCCCCCACAACTCCATCACCTCGAGTGAGTGCAAGTACAAGCTTGCCCTTCACATATTCGAGCACAAGTTTCAAACCATCGATCTTCAGCTCACACACATAGGTCGGTATCACGTGCTTACCCGTTTCCTGTACAAGCATACGCTTCACGCGCTCATCAAACTCACGCATATCCTCTACGGTAAAAATATCACCGAGTGACCATTGCGGAACCTTATGTTTCACTTTTTTGAAAGCGGCGAGCGGCCTCCCCGCGATGCGCTGCGAAGGAGAATCAGGAGTGATGAGCTCAGGGTACTCTGCCTCGATACGCACGAGCTCATCTTTGAGTGAATCAAGTGCCTCAGGCGAAATCTCCTCCTTGTCATAGACATGATACTGCTCACGATAGTGATTGATCGCTTCACGGAGCTTTGCGATCCTTTCGAGAATATCCTTGCCTGGCTTAGTCATACATTGAGTATAACATGGAGCAATTGAACAAAAAACAGCGATTATACGCTGTTTTTACTAGATATTTACGGAAACTTCGATAGTACGCTGAGTGACACGCGGACTGGTGATATTTCCACAAACATCTGAATATCCATTTGCGGTGAAGGTGGTAAGAATACCTGACTTTGCGACGGTCACCTGCACACACGAGCTCGGAAGATCGAGCGAGAACGAAGATGATCCCGTAGTGGTTGCGGTCACTGTGGTCGTATAGTTTTTGACGTAGGGATTTCCTGCACACTTGAAGTCCGTAGTCGAAGTCGACATCGGCCACGATTCTGAGGGGGTAAGCAACCCAAACTGTGTTGAATTTCCGCGCGCAAATGGAGTATACGGCATCTGACTGATTCCCGCAGAAGAATAATAGTTTGCGGCGAGACCCAAATCTTGTGCAGCCTGACTATTGATGCGATCGAGAAAGACCGCACACTCAAGTCCTCGGCTTGCCGCAGCAAATGCACGTACCGAATCACGTGCGAATGTTGCAAGCGCAACCTCCTTAATCGAGATCGCAAAGACACCCATACTCATTGCGAGAATTATGCTTGAAATGAGCACTGCCAGAAGCAATACATACCCTCTTTGTTTTTTTGCTTGCATGATGGTGTTAGATAGGGAGATTAGGGAACCAATTCATGAGCGTGTCATAAAGGAAAATTTTCCTCGTTTGATTTCCTGCAGGATAATCAACCTCAACAGTAACAGTGTACTCAGTCTTGTTCGCATTCGTTGCAACCGTCACAATGCGCTTCATGCCCGTATCTTTCCAGCCGGCAGGCGGCGGAGCAGGCATTTGTCTATACGTGCCATCGGTGTATTGATACACACTACAGGCAGAAACTGAAGCACATCCGCGAAGAGAGCTGTTTTGCCAAATTGTTGCGCTACCCTCTACTGCCGCCTGTTGCAGTGAAAAATCTACTGCACAACCTACACCCGTACAGGTCGGATCGATGTTATTCACCCATGAAGCCATGCTACGCGCATTATTGTTGTCACGCATATTATGGATGATTTCAAGCGCCTCCTCACCTAGTCGCGCTGCTGCAATCTCCTCTCGTGCATACGCTGCAGAACGCAAACTTTTTGCAGCAAGGAGAAAAGGACCACCAAGGGCAAAAGTAAGCACAGTAACCGCAACAACAGTTTCAATCAGAGTAATTCCTTTTTTCATATTAGCTTGGTGTTACAAGATGTGAATTTGGAGTTCGTGGTGTAATGGAGGTCTGAACAGTAAAATTACGCGCAGTCTTTGAAACGTGTGCGATTCCGGTCATAATCATGGTTACAATAGGCTGATCAAGGTCAAGTGGTGCTCCGCGGACATAGAACTTCAAGCTCGTCACCTCCACCTCCGGCGCTGTCATACGCTCCCACGTACCACTGTTTGCGAGCATGCGCTCCACAGATGAACTTGTTGCGTTGAAACGAAACTGCTGTTCTTGCATTGAACTTGAAAGACCTCCTGGTCCATAAAATCGCAACTTAGAGGAACCACCACTCTGATATGTACAATCCGATTGCCTTCCATCACTCGCATCTCCAGGAAAATTTGCTCCGCAATCAAAACGGATACCCATACGTATCGTTCGTGCGATGGCATCCATTGCACTGTTTGCATTATCCATGACCACACGCATCGCACGTGCTTCTCTTGAAGTGTTATTGAGAGAGGTAAGCGCGCCCACTGCAATAGTAACCACCATAGTAAAAATCGCAGTTGCTACGATAATCTCGATCAAAGTAAAACCACGCTGCTTCATGTCTTAATTGTAGCATAACAAAAACACTTTTGCGCATACGCAAAAGTGTTTTACTTCACAGATATTTGACCCGTATTCCAGAACTCAACAATTCGTTGATAACCTTTATTTGACTTAATGATGACCTGAGCTACCGAGAATGCCTCAGGAGGTGCTACTGCGCTAGGTTTCCCCCGAATTGCTGCATCGGGGCTAGGTCGTTTAAACACGAAATCAAATGACTGTGCGAAGTCGGTAGAAATACCACTCGTACAATCAGCAGAGCCCGCATGTGTCGCACCCGATCGTAAGCCACAGAGTGCGCTAATCGTCACTCCCTTAAGAAGATTGATTTTCTTCTCACACTCCGCCCCAACAACACTACAGTTCCCGCTATTATCGAACACATAATCTCCATCAAGGTCTGCGAAAAAGACAAACTGAGTGGTCGACGCTCGGTCAAAATGCACCCCATAACCTGCATACGTACCATTGAAGGAACGCTTTACAGAAAGAGAATTAACCTGTGCCTCGTGTCCAAACTGTGCTATTTGATGCGCCAAAATATCGACTCCGATACGATTATTGAAATTATTATAACTAAGTACCGTCACCGTCGAAAGGGTAGCAAAAATCGCAATCGATATCGAAAGTTCAATAAATGAGAATCCACGATTCTTCTGTTTTGGGAGTATATGAAATAGCATTATTTTGAAACGTGAATCAGTATTTGCTGCATCGATGCATTTATCAGGCTTCAGAATTTGGATGAAATTTGCCTTATTGGAGCCATATGAACTCTAGTGAGCCGTATGGGTTATACGGTGAACGAGGCATGTGGCGAAATAAGGTAAAGTTCGCCAAATTATAAGCCTAGTAGAAGGACAAGCTTAAAGTGAGAACACTCCAACCGTAATAGTACACGAGCACCGTAGCCAGCGCGATGAACGGTCCAAACGGAACTTCCGTGCGCATACTTCCCTTCTTCATAAGCAAGATAACTACCGATGGTATTGCTGCAAGCCAGAATGCGAAGATCAGAGCAGAGAGTCCACCCAAAAGTCCGAGGAACCATGCAACACCCCAAACCAATTTTGCATCACCGAGACCCATAGCCCTTCCTCGTGAGAAATACCAGATAGCCGCGAGAGGGACTGCGAGGAGTGGCGCTGCGGCAACATCGATCCAACGAGGAACCGACACAAAGAGTGGCATAAGACTTGGCCATGCCGCCTCATAAGCGCGCAGTGCAACTGCGGCAATACCCACAAATGCAAATAAGAGCGAGAGTGAATCAGGAATGATCTTGTGACGAAAATCATATGCGGAAATCACCACAAGGGTCGCGAGTGCGACTGCATCAATCGCAAACTGCGCAGCGATGAGTGGAGTATACGAGAACAATGAGAAGTGCGTATGCTGAGCGGCAACAAGCACAAGGAGTCCTGTGAGTGCTTCGACGATGGGGTACTGGAACGAGAGCTTGCCTCTGCAGTACGCACAGCGCCCACCCTGAATGATGAATGAAACGAGTGGAATAAGCATGTACCACTTGAGCGGCTTACCACAATTCATGCATTTACTACGTCCTCCGAGTGTACGCCCACTCCCCATGCGCAGCACAACCACGTTAAGGAAAGAGCCAATAATGAGGCCAAATATAAAAATGAGGCCAGTATTCACAAAGTAGAAAAGTGCGCTGATATCCATACACTATAGTATAGCACAGTTTATTTTTTCAGCAGTTTAATTCTGAAAAAACAAAACCACCCGAAGGTGGTATATGTTTTATTAATTAGAGACGTCGTAACAAAGCTCTGTAGGAGTTGCTTGTCCCTGAGGAGTACCCGCAGTATTGTCACAGCTGATGCTTGTTCCGTTGAATGAAAATACACCAGTCTTATCAGAGTCTGACAAAAGTGCAGTATTATCACCACGCTCAAGCTTTGCAGCAATGATGTATGAGGTCGTTGTACCACCATACACGTAGTATGTACTTGCTGTAGGATCTGTTGGAACCTTTGGAATATAGGTTGGAGAGAGCACACCAAGCTCCGTTGAAGATGCAGTGATTGCATTTACTGCATTCCTAATTGGATAAGATGAGCTTGCATCATAGTAAAGCTCAAGTGCGAGCTGGATCTGACCAACATCTGAGATGCGGCGTGCGTCACGGCTCTTTGCACGTGCAGTCGAAAGCGAAGCGAGTACCACAGATGAAAGGATACCGATGATCGCAATAACGACGAGGAGTTCAATAAGGGTGAAACCCTTAGAACCCTTGATAAGGTTTTTTGACATATATGTGTTTACCCGATTGGGCTTTCTTTATTATACCCTACTTTTCATCTGCACATGCAATACATTTGCGTTACCTGTGGAAAACAAAAACCACCCGAGGGTGGTTTTTGCTTATGGCGCAAGATCGTAACACGCTTCAGTGCCAGAATTAAGGTTACACCTGCTCCCCCTTCCGAAGAAAACAGTATTTGCTGTGTCCCCATCGGTCGCCAGAGGTGCGCTTGAACTCGCGTTGATCTCAAGATCAGCACCGAGAAGATAGGCAGTGGCACTTACTGACCCCGTACAAGTTGTATCACCCCTTGCAGCGAGTGCACAGTAATAATATGAGTTACTACCTGGATCATCGGGAATATTCGGGATGTAACTTGGCTTAAGATAACCAATACCTGTCGCAGGAACTGTCGTCCATGTCTGAAGTCCTGCAATCGTAGGATAAGTTGAACTTGCATCATAATACATCTCGAGCGCGAGCTGGAGCTGCCCCATATCAGATATGCGACGTGCGTCACGGCTCTTTGCACGTGCGCTTGAAAGCGAGGCGAGTACCACAGAAGAGAGAATACCGATGATTGCGATAACCACAAGAAGTTCAATAAGAGTGAAACCCTTCGATCCCTTAACAGAATGTGTAGACATAGAGTATATTTGTTAGCCGTTGGCTCAACCCATTATACACTAAAAATTAACAAAAACATTACAAACAAATTTAAGTGTAACAGCAACGATAATATGATATCCAACAACAAGCGAAGAATATAAAAACCATCCCCATGGGATGGTAATTATTTGACGCTAGTTTGCAATATCGTAACAGGTTTCTGTACCTCCTGGCTGCTGAGTACCCGACGTAGTACATGTTGCTCCTACTCCGTAGAAGACTGTACCTACAGTTAAGTCAGCATCCGTTGTAAGCGCAGCATTATCAGTGCGCTCAAGGTTTGCACCGAGTGCATATGCGAGTACGGTACCAGAAGTACCACTACACGTTGAAGCGCCCTTTGCTGCCATAGGACAGAAGTAATAGTTTGCCGCTGCCGTTGGATCTGAAGGAACCTTTGGAATATATGCAGGGGATGTGCTTCCAACGCCAGCTGTAGGAACCGCTGCGCTTGTCCACGACTGGAGACCGCCAGCATTGAATGGATAAGATGAGTTTGCATCGAAGTAAAGCTCGAGCGCAAGCTGAATCTGACCAAGATCCGAGACGCGACGAGCATCACGACTCTTTGCACGAGCGGTCGAGAGCGAAGCGAGCACCACCGATGAGAGAATACCGATGATTGCAATAACCACAAGCAATTCAATGAGCGTAAAACCTTTTGACTGCTTTTTTAATGATGTATATGACATAAACTATTAATTACTAGTCCCGTAATTGGGTTATCTAAAGTATAGCATACTATACTAACTTATAGTATTGCTATCCCCTCCCCTGTGGATAACTTTGACCTCGCAAGCTCGGCACCAGGCAAAGTTGCCCGATAGAGACGCCCGTCAACTCACATCCATTTATCATGAATGAAGACATCCATGATAAATGGTGTGGTTCCTGGCCGGACTCGCGACCTCAAAGATTCGGTATCGCTCCGCCTCGTTCGGCGGAAAATGCTCCGCATTTTCTTTTTCGCCTCACGCACCGCGCGCCAAATCAACTCAAGCCGTCGCTCCGCTCCGTCTCTCACGGGTAACTCCCCCTCACGAAGCAATGGCAAAGTTATCCCACAATTTCTCTCGTCGCAAACAATGAAACACTGAGGATTTTTCGTGTCAGCGCATAGCTCTGGAGGGCGACGAATCAGACTCGAAAACGCAAGGAACGACATATGAAACCGCGAGGATTTTTCCGTGCGGTTGCCTCGCTGGAGCCTGACGACGTACAAGTGTACGGCGAAGGCGAAGCGTGAGGCAACCCCGCGGAAAAAGACCGCGGCCTCTTGTACGCTGGTGAACCTCTTCATTCTAAAGAAAAAAGCCCGAGGGCTTTTTCTTTAGAATGAAGAGGTGATGTCATAAATCGGCATAAGGACAGAGGTCAAGAGTCCCCCCACACCAAGTCCAAGCATCACAATCATCGCCGGCTCAATAAGTCCCACCAACGTATCAACAGCATTGTCGACTTCACGCTTGTAGAACTTCGCAAGTGTTTCAAGGATATTCCCGACTTCACCAGTCTCCTCTCCCACACGCACCATTTGCACCATCACCTGAGGAATGAGTGCAGAACGTCCAAGTGCACCCGAAAGCGCAACACCGGTACGCACATCTTGTGCTGCAGTAAGCATCGCTTGACGATAGAGCTCGTTATCCACCACTTCTGCAGAAATCTCAACCGCACGAACCATTGGCACACCTGAAGTGACCATCGTATTGATGTTATCACAAATACGAGAGAGATAGAGCTTGCGATAGAGATCCCCTACATACGGAACCTGCAATGCGATGTTTGCATACACTTCTTTCCCTTCTCGCGACTGACCATAACGGAATGCGAAGAACACACCCACCGCAAGAATAGCGGCAAAGAACAGTCCGTAGTTGATCAAGAAATTCGAAGCTCCAATAACGAAGCGAGTATATATAGGCAACTCCTTCCCTGTCTCAACAATGATTGCAGAAAGCTTTGGAATAACCACCACAAGCATAAGCACCATGACGGATGCGAAAACGACAATAACGAAGGCTGGATACACAAGTGCTTTCTTCGTCTTTGTGACGAGTTCATAGGTACGATCGAGATAATCTGCGAGATATTCAAACGTCTTTGAAAGATTACCTGACTCCTCACCTGCACGCACCATGTTCGTATAGAATGGTGTAAATACATCAGGATATTTCGACATTGCGGCAGCAAGCGTTGAGCCTGCGCGAAGATCTTCGGAAATAGACTCGAGACGATGACGCAATGCAACATTCTCAGTTTCACCCGCAAGAAGTTGGAAGACGCGCAAGGCAGGAACCTGTGCAAGAAAAAGTGTCGAAATCTGTCGCGACAAAATAACAATATCCTTATACTTTACATGCTCCTCGAAGAAAGAGATTTTCTTCATCCAGGCAGGCTGCACGCCCACCTCTGTGACATTCATGACGACTAATCCACGACGCTGTAGTGCAGCAATTGCAAGGTCTTTGCTTGCTGCATCTACCTCACCGCGACGCTCTTGCCCTGAGCTTTGTTCAATGGCGACATACCGAAATTGCATGAGTATATTGTAACATGGAATATGATGCACAAGTCATGAGTCATGCGTCATGAGTCATGAGAAATACGCAAAAATATGGATATTTATTTTAGAGTTTCCAACATACGAGCCAGCAAAAAACCTCAGATTTTGGATGCAGGTTGCCATGCTGGAGGCATGCGAACTCTAGCGAGCCGTAGGTGTTCTACGGTGAGCGAGTCGCATGCCAAAGCATAGCAAGATGCGCCAAAATATGAGGTTTCTACAGCAATCGTTCCAAAGACCTAGGGTTTTGTGAGTGCATGTAGGCTACATCCGCCGACACCTCCCCTGCTTTCACTAATCCTGCAAGAATTCTATTCATATCAATCATGCCGAGCTCAGATCCTGTCTCAATGATCATCGGGATTTCGTGCGTGCGTCGCTCACGAATAAGATTCGCGACCGCATTGTTGTTAATTAAAAGCTCATATGCGGGGACAAGACCTCCTGAAATTCTTGGAATGAGTCGTTGTGAGAAAATGCCTGCGAGCGATCCAGCGAGCTGAACACGAATCTGATCTTGCTGGCCTGCAGGGAATGAGTCGATGATGCGATCGATCGTCTGAGAAGCATTGTTTGTATGGAGCGTCGAGAGAACTAAGTGACCCGTTTCAGCTGCAGTCACTGCTGCTGAAATCGTCTCAAGCCCTCGCATCTCACCAATAAGAATGACATTCACATCTTCACGCAGACATGATCGAAGTGCAACATTAAAATCATCGGTATCAAAGTGCACTTCACGCTGCGAAATCATTGAGCGATCTGCCTGAAAAACATACTCAATAGGATCTTCAATCGTCACAATGTTTTCTGCTCGATCGCGATTGATCATTTCAACCATTGCAGCAAGTGTTGTCGACTTACCTTGTCCGACAGGACCGACGCAAAGGAAGAATCCCTGCTTGCGCTTTGTAAAGAGCTCCAACACCGGAGGGAGACCGAGCTCATGAATAGTCTTCACCTTTTGAGGAACCAAACGGAGTGCGATACCCACTGTACCGCGCTGGAAAAATGCATTACCACGAAAACGTGCTTCTGAACCAAACGAGAATGAGAAGTCAGACTCCTTTGCCGTGAGAAAGCGCTTCATACCCGCCTCATCAAGAAGCTCTTGCACGACTGCACGCGTATCATCAGGAGTAAGTGCAGGATACTTCACCAGTGGCACCAACACTCGTGCAACACGAATAGTAGGAGAACGACCCACTGCAAAGTGGAGATCCGAAGCACCCTCACGAATGACCGTAAGAATAAGTTCCTCAATATATTTACGATAATCTTGAATCATATATTTATATTATTGTGTTACGGTCGCATTTCCAGAGACTTTTCTGGCTTGTGCCTCCTTATAAATTTGACTTACTCGAGCAACCACCTCCGAAGGAGTAGAGGTCGCTTTTACGATATAACCCAATGCGCCCAATTTCACCGCACGCTCGATATCTTCTTCCTCTCCAAGATTCGAAAGCACAACAATCACTGCCTCGGGAGCAAGCTGCTCTGCGCGCACCGACTCCAAGAATTGAAACCCATCGATACCGGGCATTACCAGATCGGTTACGATAATTTCAGGTCTATTACCTGAACGTAACTGCTCAAGTGCTTCCTTAGGGTTTGATTTCGCTACAACCTGATATCCCGACATAGAAAAACGCTGGGAATACATATCGAGCAAAAAACCATCATCTTCTACAAGATAGAGTGTGATTGAATCAGACATGCGTTAATTATATCATGCTAAATTCAAAGTCATGAGTCATGCGTCATGAGTCATGAGAAAAAAGCAAAATACACAGCATAATACTGTGTATTTTTGAGCGCCCTCATGACTCATGACGCATGACTCATGCCTAAATTATATTGTTGATTTCTTCAAACGGAATCACTCCCTGAAATGCCTTTATGAGCGCATCATCTTTCATGGTAATCATGCCCTTTCGACGTGCGATATCATAAATTGCCTGCTCTTCCGGCTTAGTCAAAATGACATGTTCGATATCCTTATCAAGTCGCAAAAATTCGAACACAGGAATACGACCCTTCGTACCCGTCGGACATGCCGCAGAAGGCGTCGCATTATACACATAACTAGGTATGGTGATCTGCGCGCGAATCTCAGCAGGAAGATCAGCAAACTGTTTTTCTGCCATAATACGCTGACTTTCGGTCATTGGAAGCGCAGTCTTGCCATCATCACAGAGCGTACGCAAGAGGCGCTGTCCGACCACCAACGCGAGCGTTGGTGCAATCAAATATGGATCGACGCCCATGTCGATAAGGCGAGGAATAGCTCCTGCTGCCGTATTGGTGTGGAGCGTTGAGAAGACAAGGTGACCAGTAAGTGCTGCTTGAATAGCAAGCTGCGCAGTCTCCTTGTCGCGAATTTCTCCAACCATGATAATGTCTGGGTCTTGGCGCAATATGGAACGAAGACCATTTGCAAAAGTATATCCGATCTCGGGTCGCACCTGTGATTGCGAAACGCCTTGCATGCTATATTCGACTGGATCTTCAAGCGAAACAACATTATATTTCTCACGATCAAGCTCCCCAAGCATCGTATAGAGCGTCGTTGTCTTACCTGAACCGGTTGGACCCGTTACAAGGATAAGTCCATATGGCATCGCAAGCACATTGCGCAGTTCATTCTCTCTGGTTTTATCTAGGCCGATTTGATCAAGGGGACGAATACCACGCGAGGAATCAAGAATACGCATCACAACCTTCTCTCCGAAATATGCTGGGAATGTCGAAACACGGAAGTCGACACGTCGATCATCCATTTTCACAGAGAAACGTCCGTCTTGCGGTTTGCGTTTCTCATCAAGCTTAAGCTGAGCCAAAATCTTAATACGTGCAACAACAGCGCTATGGATATTCGTTGGAAGAATGATTGATGTATACATTGCACCATCAACACGAAAACGCACGCGCACACGCTCCCCCATGTGCTCGATATGCACGTCAGACGCATTCCCCTCCACCGCATGACGCAAAAGCACGGCAACAATCTTTGTCACTGGAGCTTCCTCAACAATCTTTTCTTCTCCTTCACCTCCTCCCACGCCCTCTTCTGCAGCACTGCCTGATGAAAATTCAACTCCCTCCGTTTTCTCCATGTCGAGCTCTGAGAGCGCCTTGGTCACTTCACCCGTAAGATTCTTATACTGCTCAACGACGGTATTGAAATCCGGCTGAGTAATCACGTATAGACGGAATGGCATCCCAAGCTTTGCAGCAATGAACTGCACCGCATCACGTGCTTGCGTGAAATCAGGATCCACGATACCAACCTCAAGCACTGAATCAACCACCGCAAGCGGGACGACAAAATAGTGTCTCGCTGACTCCTCAGGGATGTCTCGCAGGACACTAACTGGAACCTTTATGTCGCCGAGGATACGAAACTCAAGGCCATAATACTCAGCCTTCAGCGCGAGCACCTGTTCTTGCGTCATGCCTCCACGGGCGAGCACCTCGTCGAGGCCACCCTTGGTGCGTTCAGACTCTTGCGTCAGCTCAGGAATGATTGTTTCCTCGATGATTTGTTTCTGTGAGAGAAATTGCAGAAAACTCATACTATGAATATTATATCACAACAAAACCTGATTCTCGTAAAATATTTTCATCATGCAAAGCAAAAACCGAGGTGAACCTCGGTTTGTTGAAGAGAGTCTCATGTTACCGTTCGATGCAACAAACGTGCAACTGTGGCATACGCTGTCGACTTGTCCGTCGGCTCAGCACCAATATGCACGAATGCCGCATTAAGCAGTGGATCCCCTGATGCAGCAAAAAGTGTAATTCGTCCACGCCTTGTATTCATGAGATCTTCCGCAAGCAGAAGTGTTGTACCCATGCGACGATCTTTGCGACTGAGTGGCACATGGCCATCCAGCAAAATGATTGCAATATCATCATGCTCTGCAATCAGCAGAATCCCTTCCTCGATTGTACTCGCAACCAAAAATACGCAATGCGCCGCAAGTGCTGCTTCCGCAAGCTCTTGAAACAATGGATCATCCTCAATAAGTAAAACTTTTGGTTTTACTGGAGGATTTTGCATAGACACAATATCCTCCTCTCCAAAAAGTACCCTCTTGGCATAGTACACCTGCCGCATCTTCGGTCAACGTCTTTTGCACCATGAAATAGCAAAAACAAGTACGCAAGTAGCTATTTATGCACAAGTACAAAGAGGCCAACAATAATCAATGCAAAAGCAAATACCTTGCGTAGTACATTCTCTTCATGAAAATAAAATACTCCAGAAACAAGCGACCACAATACTGAGCAAGCGCGAGAAAATGCAAGAATAAGAGACGCAGGAGCGTACTGGTATGCGAGCGATATCAAAAGACTTGAAAATGCTTGTGAAACAAATGAGAATCCAAGCAGTGGATGAGCTTTCATTTGCACCAGAAGCTGTCTATCCTCCCTTGAGAACACCAGCCGTGTCGCATAGATAGAGAAGAGTGCAAGCGAGATGTAAAACTGAGAAATAGCCGCGGCATTATAGTGCGTAATATCGTATTTATATAATGTCAGGTTCACCACAGAAAGCACTGCGGAAACTAGTGCGAGTCCAATCCCCTTCCCATGGATCTTCCCTCCTGCAAAATACGAAAGAAGTACGACAAGGATAATACCAATCCCCAGAAATTCGACATTTGTAATCGTATACCCCATTGCGATATCAACCACAAGGAGTAACGGAATCGTCAGGACACGCGTAAAACTGAACGTTGAACGATCGACGTTCGCAAGTGCACGAAAGACCACTTCACACTGTAGAAATTCTGAAAATATGCGTAACGCAAAAAGTGGCAATGCATCAATATTATAGTGAAGACTATGCCCTTGAAATAATGCTGCTCCACCAAACATGAGTACAGCCATCGATTCGATTAAAAAGCCATAGAGAATATATGTGAAAACACGACCAGCAAAAGCATGCTTCGATGCTGAAGCAGAAAGTTCTTCAAAGAAATGGCCAACAAAAACGAGCATGCCTGCAAACATAGACTCTTATCATACAAGAGAATGTCCACCCTGTGAATCCAAAAAAGAAAAACCATACACAATGTGTATGGTTTTCATATTAGCGTTTGCGCTTCTCGATGAAATTCGCCATGGTCACCAGGAGTGGTGATCCGATGAATATCGAAGAGTAGGTACCAATGATAACACCAATACCAAGAGTGAATGCGAAGTACTTGGTCGACTCACCTCCAAAGAGATAAAGTGCACCAATAACAATAAGCACGGTAAGTGAGGTGTTGATTGACCGAGTGAATGTCTGAGATACCGACTTACCAACTGTTGTCTCAAAGTCCTCCTTTAGACCGCTTCGAAGATTCTCTCGTGTGCGATCAAACACAACGATAGTGTCGTGTACCGAGAATCCAAGCACCGTCAAGAGTGCCGTCACAAAGAGTACGTCGATCTGAACACCGATATTATGTGCGCTCAGCCAGATATAGATGCCGGCAGGAATAATCACGTCGTGCGCAAGTGCGATGACTGTGATGAAGCCATACATCCAAGAAGATACTGGCTTACTGACCTGGCGAAATGCATATGCAACATAAAGCATAATACCAATAAGCACAGAGATGATCGCCCAGATTGAGTTCGAACGAAGCTCTGCTCCAATTGATGGACCATATGAACTAAAGCGCACAATCTCTGTCTTCTCTCCAATTGACGCTACAGTGATGAGCTCTTGACGCTCCTTTTCAGTGAGATCCTTAGTGCGGATGAGCACACTCTTCTCGCCTGCTGCCTGTACTTGTACCGTACCCCAGCCAAGCTTTCCGAGTGCAGTCTTGATATCTTCTATCTGCGGCTTCTCCTGGTAAGAAAGCTCGAGAAGTGCACCTCCCGTAAACTCAATACTGTAGTTCCACTTGTTGAAGATAAGCGAACCCATTGAAGCAATCAACAATATCCCTGAAAGGATATAGAAGAATACGCGATGTTTGATGATATACATATGAGCTTATTTAGTGAATCCCCCTCCAAAGAGAAAATGTACGAGCTTCGACTTGCCCGATGCCCCAAGTGCGTAAAGGAATGAACGTGATACGGTGATTGCGGTAAAGAGTGAAAGAAGTACGCCGAGCCCGAGAGTCAGTGCAAAACCCTTCACCACCGAGGTACCGAACCAGAAGAGAATAGAGGCAGAGATGAGTGATGATATATTCGAGTCACGGATACTTGTCCATGCGCGAGTGAATCCATCATGCATTGCATCGCCGAGATCCTTTCCTTTCTTCATTTCCTCCTTCATGCGCTCAAAGATGAGAATATTCGCATCCACAGCCATACCAACTGAAAGCAAGAATCCTGCGATACCTGCCGCGGTAAGTGTCACTGGAATAAGCTTAAATACAGTGAGCATCAACGCCACGTAGATACCCATCGCAAGTGACGCGATGATTCCTGGAACGCGATACCACATGATAAGGAAGAATGCGACAAGCAAAATACCGATAAGTCCTGCATGCATGCCAGACTTCAGTGCATCTTGCCCAAGCGTTGCGCCAATGGTCTGTGTAGATACCAATGTAATGGGTACAGGAATCGCTCCAGAGTTCAAACGTCCCTTAAGATCGCGTGCCTCCTGCATAGTGAAGTTTCCTGAAATGATGGCATTACCATCAGTGATTGCTTCACGCACAACCGGAGTAGAAATTGGCTGTCCATCAAGATAGATAGCTACGCGCTTCTCCACGTTAGCCTTCGTAATCTCAGCGAAGAGCTTCTGACCTTCATCGTTGAAAGCAAGTGAGATCGTTGGCTCATTCGTCTGACTTCCGATGACCACCTCAGCCTTCTTTAGCTGTGCACCAGTCAATCGAGTCTCTATGAAGTCTGCGTCCTCAAGCGCTCGTGGGTGTGCAGTCAGTGCTGCCTGCTTTTCAGCATCAGTGACCCCTTCCTTCGTGAAGACCTCCTTCACTGCATCACGATCTTTCTTGATTGCATCCTTATCGGCTCCCTCTGGGCGCTCGGTCTTGAATTGCAAGAGTGGTGTCTGTCCAATCTGCTCAGTCGCAGCACGAACATCAGTAAGGCCTGGAAATTCAATGATCAAACGCTGCACAGAATCACCTGTAGCTGATCGTGTTGCTTCTGTCTGGACATTGGGCTCTGAGACGCCGAGTGCGTTGATACGACGCTCGATAACATCACGGAGCGCTGCCATTGTCTCAGGGACATCTTTTGCGGCAACCGCCTTTGTATCTGCCTGGTAAGTAAGTTGTGTGCCTCCCTGGATATCAAGTCCAAAACGGAACGGGAATTTTGCCATGAACTTTGCTCCTGGCTTCTCGCTCGCATAGACTGTAAACCCGAGTCCTACTCCGGCAAGGAGAAGGATGAGGGCAATAATGCGCTTTTTCCACATAATACCTTGAATTATAGCTGTATTTATGTTCCCGTAAAGGCTTGACACTACCGGTGCCGCTCGGCACAGCACTGAATAATTTCGCAAGAAACTCGCCTCCTTCATGCAAAAGCGTGCGTGAAAATATAAAAATCAAGCCCTTGGGCTTGATCTTCATTTTATTCTTTGCAACCAGCGCACTTCAGCACAACGAAAGAGTAGCGCCACCTGCCAGCCAAGATATGCCCCCGCAATGACATCAGTGAACCAATGGACGCCAACCGCGATTCTTCCGATCATGACGAGGGGTACCAAGAATGAGATAAAGACACCGAGACGGCGATGGGTAAACCACAGTGTTGTCGCAAATGCTGTAATAAGCGCAACGTGGAGCGAAGGAAATGAGGCAAGTGGGTCCGTTGCGGGAACAAACGGAACAAAGCCAAGCACGGCATACGGACGGATGACAACAACTACATCTTTAAGTAAGAGTGCAATGATTGCAGTTACTAAAAGAGGAAATAGGTCATGAAACACTGTGCGCGTATACGTCCCCACTTTGCGAAGTGGAAAAAGCATAAATACATACATCGACACTGCGAGCACTAAAAGTCCATCTGAAAGAAGAATGGCGAAAGACTCAGTCCATATATTGAGTGACGAGTAGTGATAGAACGCAAGCGCAATCGACTGATTGATTGAGGTGAACATAATTAGGCATTAGCGCGACCTCGCGCGAGAATAAGCAAATTCTTCATGAGCGCAACAACGACGAGTGGCCCCACACCTCCTGGTGTCGGAGTGAAGAGTGACGCGTGAAGCGCTACATCAGGGTGCGCATCGCCAACGAGCTTTCCTTCGACTCGTTGCATACCTGCATCAATCACGACAACACCCTCGCTCACATGTTCAGGTTTTAAGAGATGCGGAACACCTGCTCCACAAATAATCACTTGCGCATCCTTAGTAAACTCCTTGAGATCACGCACGGGCTGATCAACGACAGTGACTCGCGCACCACACTGACGCATGAATTGAGCAAGTGGTGCGCCAACAAGAATGCCATGCCCCAAAACAAGGACTTCCCTACCAAGTGTATGTACGGAGTATGCCTCAAAAATATATTGAACCGCTGCAACAACAGGAGGAAGGATGGGAAATTCTTCGTGCGCAAAACGTGCACGCGCGTCAGGGGACAGCACGTCAACATCCTTTGCAAGCGGAATAGCCGAAAGCACACGCGACCTATCGATATGCGCAGGAAGTGGTAGTTGCACCATTATGCCGTCAATCCCATCATCGCCACCAAGCGTAACAATCGCATCGATAACCGCGTCAGTTGTCGACTCATGAGGGAGACGAATAACAGTAGTCTCGATATTAAGTTCTCGCGCCTTGTCGACTTTTCGCTTTACATACGCACTGCTTGGTGCATCCCCTTCAATCAATACGATTCCAAGTCCAGGAGTAATCGAAAACTGAGCACGCGCTTTCGCGAGCGCAGCTTCCATCTTTTTCGCAAGTAATTGTCCGTGCACGATATTCATCATTGGGCATTATAGCATGGGTGTATACTATACATATGCGACCGATCATACGATCTTTACTGTATATAAGCATTGGCGTATATATTGGTTTTGGAATCTATGCCACACTCAGGCAGGACAACATGCTCTATTTTCCCGAAACTACAGCGAAGAACTTATCTGAGTGTGCAGAGGAAAACGGTGGCACTGCTATAGATAATCTTCGATACAAAAATCTCCATGGCGTTCTTTACGAGAAAAGCACGAGCACGCTGATTGTCATTTACCACGGAAATGCAACAAATGCGTGCGCGAGAGGACTCTACCTCACCGCATTATCACAAAACCCTGCAAGCGTTCTCGTTGTTTCCTATCCTGGTTATCTTGGCGACCTCACGCCGCCAAGCAGCACTCGCATATTAAGGGAAGTAAGCGATGCCGTCCTTTGGGCAACGGAACATCGCTATGCTACTGTTGGAGTTATTGGTGAATCTATTGGTGTTGGACCAGCAAGTTTTCACGCTGCGCTATACCCCGCACCACTTGCACTTATCGCTCCCTACCCCTCACTCTCAGCACTCGCATCAAAAGTTCTCCCGCTTTACCCCGTACGTGCAATCCTACGCGACGACTTCTATGTGAGCTCTTGGGCCAGAGCAGCATCGCGAGTACTCGTCATTGTGGGCTCGAACGACACAACCATACCAAAACAGCTCTCCGAAAATCTCTTTGCATCACTGCCGCAGAAGGAAAAATATTTTCTTGAACTCCCCTACGACCACGATGAGCTTCTCGGAAGCATTGAGGGTGTACGCATGATCGCTCGATTTCTTGCGTTGCCACAATAATAAAACACGCATAGAAGTGCGTGTTTTATTATGCCCCAACTCGTGAAATAGCCGCATATACAGTACGGAATACAATTTTGAAATCAAATGCAAACGAACGATGTTGCATATAGAAGAGGTCATAGGCGAGCTGTCTTTGAGCCCCCTCTACTTCAGATAATACTTGATCATCATGTAACTGTGCCAAACCAATAAGTCCAGGCGTAACGAAATGACGCACCGTGTAATATGGGATCAATTCATTATATTGCTCTACGCTAGGAGAGACTTCAGGTCGTGGACCAATAAGTGAAAGGTCGCCCATAATAACACTGAAAAGTCGAGGTAATTTATCAAGATGATAACGAGATATAAAACGGTTCAATTTCGTTGAACGCTCATTACCTGTGGTTGCTATACAAAACCTTGCAAGGTAGATACGCTTCATATTTTTTCCAACATATTCCTGTACGGAAAGCCCAGTACGAGCATTACGTCGCAGTGCAATCAAGACAGGAATATAAAGCGGAACAGAAACGATGAACAGTGGTATGGCGATTAGCAGATCAAAAATTCGCTTCACTATATTAAACATCGAATGCATAGGGAATGAAACGTTCTCGACGAGCCAAGCGTGGTTCACCCTATGCAAAGCAACATACTCATTGAGCTCTTCGAATATGACATTTTGATCAACAAATTGTACCCCTTTGAAACTCAGTGCATAAAGTTCACTAAGAATCGGGAGTATTTGTGCATCGCGTATATCGAGCACTACAACCCTCGCACTCCCCGACTTCACAAACTCTTGCACCCAAGATATCACCTGAGATTCACTGAGAGCTTTTGTGTCGCAAAAATGAGCAAACGCTATATGAAAATGTGCTGCATCATTCACCTGTCTGAACAGTTCACGGGTATTCCCTCCTGAACCAACAAGAACGGCACGAGTACGATTCCTTGCGAGCAATGTACGGTTACTCCATACCTTTCTCCAAAACACCCCCACGCGAGTCATATGTAGACGTCGCGCTAAAACTGAATAATGATTTCTGAGGCGGTAAGTTGGCATTTGCTCAAAGCTAGCAGATGCCAAAGCGAGTGTCCAGTACACAAAACACGCACTCTGTGCGTGTTTAAAATCCAAGAAATTCATTCTTCATCTCTTCCCTATTCGCTACGCGCCTAAAGCGTCTCATTCCCATCAATAAACCGAGGCCAACAAACTCAGTCAGCAAATGCGAGCCACCATAACTCATGAATGGCAATGTCTGTCCTGTAACCGGCATCAAGCCGATATTCATTCCTACGTGAATGATGAATTGCACAATAATGAAGATAACCAGTCCCGCCGCGTATAGTGTTTCAAAATTTGTCGCACCAAGCATACCTTCATGCAATATGCGCATCACCAAAACAAGGAAACAGATGAAAAGCAATGTCACCCCGATAAAACCCCACTCTTCTGCATATGCAGCGAAAATAAAGTCAGTCTGGTACTCTGGAAGAAACTTGAGCCTTGATTGGGTTCCTTCCCCAATACCCTTTCCCAGCACTTGCCCAGAACCAACAGCTACGGTCGACTGATATGCATTCCATCCAGAGCCACGAATATCAGTAAGTGGTGCAATAAAGGTAATGATACGATTCTTCTGATGTTGCGTGAACACAAATCCCCACATGAGACCAAAAAGTATAACTCCGATGCCAAGTACCCCAAAGAGATGCTTCTTATTAATCCCTGAAACTACCGTCATACCAAACCAAAGCGCGAGATAAATGATTGCGGAACCGAAATCAGGCTGTAAAAGCACAAGCAGTGCAGGCAACGCAACATACGCAGCACTGATAATGATATGCTTCACATGAGCGATCTCAACGTGCCTACGTGAGTAATATTTGGCCAAGAGAAGAATGAGCACAAGCTTCATCACGTCGGCAGGCTGGAATGCGAGAAAACCGAGGTTGAACCAACCTTTTGCCCCCTTCCACGCACTACCCATAACAAACAGTGCAGCAAGCAAGAAAACCATCACCCCATAGAGCATTGCAATCACGTGTGACTTACGAAGAATGCGCGTATCAATGAAAGAAACTCCAATAGAGGCAAAGAATGCAATTGGAATCCAAACGAGTTGCCTGATGAAATATGTATTACTTCCCGAAAAAGCATACATCGAAACCAGCCCTGCTCCCATAATGGGAATAAGAATGAGGTAGGTAATCCAATCAATGTGTCGCAGTTTCTCCAAGTTCATATATCCTTGGGATTATTTCTACGACAGATGGACCCTTTTTGCAAATGGTGCTTGCAATCTGCTTATAGACTTTCCCTAATTCACTCCCCGATGGAGCAGCATAATAATATTCAGGATATGATGCAACCCCTTTCAGAAAATCCACATTCACATCACTTCCCAGTCCTATTGTATAGAGAGTTACCCCCTTTGCTTTCAAGTCTTTTGCTGCATCATTCGCGAGCGATATGGGGTACTCCGTATCCTGTGGATTTGCGGGGTTCTTCGGATCAGTAGGAGCACCATCGGTAAGCATGACAACCGCTTGTCGCGCCATCTCACGCTTGCGCTGTGTACTAAACTCGTCTCGTGCAGCATTTAGGGCTGCAGCAATATTCGTATACTGCAAACCTGTCGTCAAAATATCAGTACCTGCAATAGCGCCGCTCACACGAAGCAGATCCTTCGTTAAGGGTTGATCAATAGGGCTTGTTACTTCAGTAGCGAATGAAATATATCCTGCCTGATCCTCAGCAGAAAGTTGTGCCACAAAATCTTCTGCAGCACTCTTTGCCATAGAAAGTGGTTGTGGCGGATTCTTTCCATCTGAAGCCATTGAGCCCGATCGGTCGAGCACAAGAATAACATCTACCGGCGTTGCGCATGCCTGACCTTTCGCTTCATAGGTGAACTTTTGTGGCCAAGTGAACGTTACTTGCTTGGTTTCCCTTGGAGCTAATTCATCGATATAGGTCTCGGATACACCAACGGGACCGTTTCTATCGGAAACAGTTGCGGTAACAGGCACGTGACGAAGTGTATCTGTCGTTTGATTTTGAAGTGTTGCAATGAGTCGCGGAGCAGTATCTGGCGTTAACAATTCGTATCCAAGCACAGACACCTTGCGTACCGTAGGAGGTGTTGCCTTGATGAATTTATAGCCTGGCAAAATAGTGAGACGCGCTCGCGCAGCATCTACACCTTGAGTGTCTAACCCACCGCCAAAGAGCGTAAAGTGATCTCCGGCATTTGCGAAAGTACTGTAGGTTCGTGAAAGCAAAGTTCTCCCCTCATCATCAAAAAGCTCGACAGTGTAGCTCAGCTCCGGGATGCTCGCATCAAGATTGGGATTCTCAACAAGCGAAGCAACATCATACATGCCCTTGCGAACCAAAAAAGTTTTTGTCCACAATGTATTGATGCCCAGATGTGTATCACGACACTGTGCGGCACAAATCCCCCCACAGTCTACTCCTGTCTCATCCTGATTTTGTACCTTATCGAAGCAGCTTGGTCGTGATTTCACAATAAAGAAAATACTTGTCCCAATGAGCAACAAGGAACCAATAACGATTGCGAGAGTAATTATTTGACGGCGTCTTGCCCAATCTAATTGCATAGGACAATTATAACATAGCGCACCATCGCAGAGCGGTTGAACAAAAAGCGCTCGAACACGACTTCGGGCGCGATGATTCGCTAGCGCAAGTAGCTTCGGACCTTCTCAACTATTGTGTTGATTTTGGTGTCTGCTTTTACGAGATATTCGACTGCGCCCAGTGCGAGACCTTTTTGGGCATCGGATTCCTGCCCAAGATTCGACAAGATGATGACCGGTATCGTTTTCCACTTTGGGTTGGCTTTCATCTCGGAAAGCACCTCAAATCCATTCTTTTTTGGCAACATCATATCCAGCAATACCAGGGAGGGTAAATTTTCAGATTTATTTTTGAGTATCGCTAAAGCAGCCTCACCATCCCCAACGGATTCAGCGAGAATCTGCTCGTGTGCGAATTTCGCACGATACGCCTTATCGATATAGACGTCATCTTCAACGACAAGTACCCATTTATCTGCCATAGTTATTGTTAGTATACCAAATATTAGGTAATATACAATCAGGTATTTTTTTGCGCGCCTGCTACCACCCCACCTCGTGTAGGATCCTCGAAATATGCGCTTACCTGCCCAACAACATCCTTGATCTCATGATCCGACTTCGAGATGAAATCAATAATATTCAGTTCAAAAGCTCGCTTCATTTTGTCTGGTCCACTTGATACAGATACGATAAGAACTGGAATACTTCGATAACGCTCATCTTTTCGCAGGTACTCCAAAAAGTCTATCCCCGACATTCCCGGGAGAAGTATATCAAGCCAAATCAGATCAGGTATGTGATCGCTGAGCCATTGCATCGCATGTTCTGCGGAAATCATCATTATGGGTTGAAATCCTGCACGATCAAGTTTCAGAGAAATTGCCTCTGTAAGTGCTTGATCATCTTCTATGATAAGTATGGTTTTTGGTTGCATATATGTTTATAGACCTAAAGGATTAAGTGTTTCGCCAAGAGTAGTTACGCGGAGTGTGCCCCACCCTGAGGTATCGAGCACCACTTCTGCTTGCAAGCCCTTCCGGGCATTGCGGTGATATCCAAGTGCAGAAATGATCTTTGGCGATTCGACCGTACCGATACCATTACTCACTGCAACACGAGCACATGCCCGGAGTGTCGCACATCCACTTGTTGCCATTTCAATATTGAAGACAATTGCTGTACTTGTACCAACATCCCTATTTCGGGCAAGTTGCTGTAACGCATCACGAAGACCTGTTTGTGCATACTGCATTGCTTGAGCGCCGTCAGCATTCGCTTGTGTCAGATAGATTCGTGCGGTCTCAACTGAAGTTACGCTTATCGCAATAAGAAAAACAAGAATACCGATTCCAAGGACGAGCGGAATACTCGCCGCACCTTTTATTTTTAGCTTGCTCATAATGTATCTTTTCCTATGAGTAATGTACCGTCGACGCTCCGCAACATCTCTGGTGCCTGAAGGTGCTCAAGGACGACATGATACCGCACACTTGTGCTTGTGGCCCCCAAGCGTGGCTCAACATAAGCATTTCCCTCGAACCACAATGTGCGTACTCGAACGCGAGTATTCGCGAGCGGCACAGTACTACTTCCACTGATGCGCTGCAACATACTCCCATTAAGTTGAAACAGCACCGCACCGTCGACATTCATAATAAGAAGTGAAGTGGAAGTTGCTCCCGGTGAAGGGTTCATCAGCTGTACTGCACGCGCAGCCTCTTGCCTGAGCACTGTGGTTATATTTTGTACTCCATTTGCAAGATCATCACGATGATCATGCTCTGATTGCGCACGAAGTGCGGCAACGAAATATCCGGAAAGAACAACACCGATGACTGCCAAAATCGCCACATAGATGAGAAGCTCAATAATCGATATACCCTTCTTGTAGATTACACTACTCATATATTATGGGGACCACGAGAGGAATATTTCATCAACACTGGGAGTAGTTGGACCGGCGACGAGACAATCATCCGCGCACAGCTGCACCTTGTATCGATAATACTGTTTGCCATCAAGCAATGCACTACACCCCGAGCGGAACAGATCAAAGGGGATATCAGGCCCCATGGTAGTGAACCAATCACCACTACTGCACGATGGCCCGCCAATATAGCTCCATGCCCCAACGGTGCAGACTGGAAAATTTGTTGCACCGTTTACACATGGTGCAGTTGCCATCTGAAAACGCACCCTCCCTTTGTCGTTACCCGCTCCACCGAGTTGTCCCCTCCAAGTAAAACTGTTATACAATACCCCTTTTGGTGCACGCGTATCGAGCACCACGCTCTCAGCGGTACCCGTAGGAGGGAAACCACCACAATTACTTTGTGCGGGATGAAATCGATACGTAAGTACGAGCTTTATTGAAACATTGAGAAGTGCTACTGCACCTGGATCAACGGTAATGTTCTGTGAGTAATTTCCTGCACTTCCGCGCTGAAAGACATTACGAACATTTGCCGACAAAAAATCAAACTGTGTTGGCTCGGATGTTGCAATGAGTGTATGTGTCATCCCATCAATATTTCGATCATTGAAATATGCAGCAACCTCTCCGCCGCCAACGTATAGACCAACCATTTCTATGTATGCGCTCGTAACGGGACCAGATATTCCAGTGATATTGTCATTGATTGCATACGAGATGGGAAATGTAGTTACTCCAGAAATTGATGGTGCCTGTGCGATAAAAAATTCGACAGTCTTCATCTTTTCTGTCTGTGGTGCACCATCAGGACAGTTATTCCCAATCTCGCGGGTGTAGGAATTCGTAACATGCACGCTCGTTCCTGAAAGAGTCACACCACTAGGGATGAATGTCACCTGATGCAGGTAATCTCCTGCCGTCGCTGCAGCAAGCTTTCCAGTCTTATCTCCAAAGACTAGCGCAAGTGGAAGTGGGCTTGCAGTATTCGGCAACACATATGTCTGATCAGTAGCTGCATCACCATCAAGACGAAGCACAAGTGTTCCTCCTCCCTCATACAGTCCGTCGACAGACAAATACACGCGCATTGGGGTCGATGCTCCGAGCACCTCTCCCCCATGCACCGTAAAATTTATGGTCTGAGAAGAAGAGAACGGTGCCGTCATTCCTGACACAAATGTACGATTAGAAACAGCAACTTCTCTCGCTGAAACAGAAAACGTGCACACAAGCAAAAATGCTATGAGTGGTACTCCAATGCGAAAAATATTGCGTTCTGTACTGTGCATAAATAATGACTACTTATCTCGTTTATACTTTGCACCTTCACCCGGAATCAAAATGCTTACATCACCCATGCTCGTACGTACGATATAACTCCAGCGACCATCACGCTCCTCAAAATATAGGGCAATGCCAACAATTTTTGCATTTGCAAAGTATGGATTTGCTGTCACCTGTAAAATCGCATCGCTAGAATCAGGGAAATTCACTGGAAAAAGAGTAGCTGCTGCCGGAGCTCCTGAGGTAGGAGTAGTCGAGATCACCCCATCCTTACCAACAAGGAGACGAAACACTTTTTCGTTTGCACTATAAAGTACCTCATACTGCGCACACGTACCATCAGGATATAGGTCTGTGGCAGAACGTATCGCAAATACTGACCGTAGCTCACTTTGTAAAAATGGAAGCACTGCTTTCATCGTCAGGCCACCAGAAGTGGCACCCTTCTCCGACACTGACACACCTTTACTCGAAAATTCAGGGTAACGATAATAACGCTGTTGATATTCCCTCTGCTGGATAACGGGGGCATCCTGCCCACTCACAGAGAACTGGGCACTTTTCTGCCCCATTAACACAGAGAACAAAACCACCACTCCAATAAGCAGCAACACACTTCCCCAAATTATTTTCCGTGATAGTCGCATATTTATGGAGTGTAGCTATACGTAACAATGACATCAGCCCCAATACTTGAAAGAGTAGTATCACTACCTGCGCTAATCGATATAGTATTTACTCCTGGTGAAAGATTCAGTGTCTGCAGGGGATGATAAAGTCTCCATGGTGAAAAGAGTGGTCTCCCACCGGGCAATGAATAGGTAACGGAATTTCCCCCATTCACCTGAACAGTAAGGCTTGCGTTCGAGGCTGAGCCACCAGTTTGGTATAGTCCTCGAAGATCAAGGAATATACTCTGGAATTGCACACTTGTTTCGGGAATAACAACAGCAAAACTACTTGTCGCCTCTGCTCCTTGCACAGTAGATCCACCGCTTGAAAGTACATGGAAATATAGTGTCTTTGCGGGCTGCGTAACGCCGAGCGTTGTAAATTGCTGCACGCTACTCCAGGAATTATTCCCTGCAGCGTCTGCTGCATAAATACGATAATAGTAGAGTGTATTGGAATCGAGATTTGAAAGGAGTGCCGTGTGATTCAATGATAGCGACAACAACTCATTACTACATCCATTGCTACCTGCACAGGTATTTGTAAATACATCTGTCTTATTCAGCTGGATTACCTGCGTTGCAGGTTCACTCGTATTCCAAGAAAGGGTTACACTATTAGTCGATGGTGTACCTGAGCTGATATTGATAATATTCGGCGAAGTCTGATCAATGAGGAAATCAGCGGCCGTCTCCAAGTTTGGAGTTGGCTGAGGAAAGACAGCCCACGCACTATAGTATGTTGTGCCACCTACCGTATATTCAGTGCGCGCACGCCAATGATACGCATTTTCAGCGAGCGGAATACTCACTCTGCAATTATTCGCAGACACCGTACAATCAACAGTTCCCGGACCTGCGACTGGGTCGCCTAGTTTTACTGATGCGCATGCACCAGTAGTACACGTAAATGCGGTACCAATTGGTTTTACCTCTACAGCAAGGCGCATACTTCCCGACACTCCTGAAGCGGCAGTGATCACACCTCCTATAAGTATTGTCGTCGCTCCAGTACTTCCACCGACAGGAAGTGTCGTTAGTACTGGTGCACTGAGTCCACTATCGGTAATCATCGAAGTATTCTGCGTCGTCGTTGCATACTGCGTAAGATTCGATGGTGGGCTTGCAACATTATTATTAACTACAGTGAATGGCCGTGTGCCTGCGGGATATGTTCCAGCAGTAAGCGATACAACGGTCACTCCAAGGCTTGCATTGATTGGGACAGCAGACACCACCTGTGTGTCAGACCAAGAATTCCAATAGTCTGCAGTGGCTCCCCCGAGAGTAATATTGTCACTACTTGAAAATCCTGGAGCAAGCAACACACTACTATCTGTCCCCAACGCCCCCGAAGGACAAATTCCTGCAGCGGGACAAAAATGGTCACCAGTAAGTGTGAGTGTGTCTGCATGTCCACCCGTAGATGGAACAACTGCTACTAATCTTGGACGTATTGAGAAGGTATTCGCGTAATCAACACGCGCAGCACTTGCTGCTGGAAAATCGCGGGCAAGACTAATTGCGCCAGTATATGCATTATCTGCAATAAGCGTAGGGACCCTCACTTTTACTGCGGTATCACTCCAACTTTCTATTGAGACAGAATCTGTAGGGCTATTACATGTCGTATCACTGCAACCCAATATTTGCACAGCGCTAGTATTCTGACTCGCTCCAAAACGCGTACCAAGAAGAGTAATTACTCCATCGGTATCTCCCGCACTATATTCCTTCGCACCATCAGGCCCAAGACCACTAGGAACAACAAGGCTTGTAATTTGGGGAAACAAGAAGAAATTCAGACCATCACCAGTAATCCCCGCAGTGGTCACCGCAAGCGCTGCGCTTCCTCCATAGTTTGCCCCAAAATCAGCATCTGCATTTCCTAACGATGCAGTATCCAGTGCAATGCTAACTTGCGTATTACTCCAACTCGTCACGTTGCTACTTGCAATCGTCGTTGGCGTTGCACCCTGGATCACTATATTATGTGATGCACTCGCCCTATTCTCTGGACCAGGATCTGCTCCGAATCCAAAACCATTAATCGTGATTATTTGAGCGGATGAACCCGCCCCAAGACGCCCACCACAGTTTCCGCAGCCTGGAGCATAATCTAGCGCAGACTCAGTACTGTTCACATACCCCGTCACATTCGGTGCCACGATCGCACGTACCATAGGTATTCCGAGCAATAATTCATCGTTAGTAACTGCGGAACTTGTATCAACATCGCTCACTGAATTAACCGATAGATTGATCGTTTGACCCGCAGAAGGATATGCCCCACCATTACCAAAGGTCGCCTTCGGAAAAGCATATAATCGCTGCCCCGCAGCTATTGAGAGTGCTGGAGAAAATGTAAATGTAATTGTGTTGCCGGATACCACCCCTCCCACAGAACGAGTGACCCCATTATTCGGATTTGCATCTGCGTCAATATCAAGTGACCAATTACTTGTCTGGGATAAATTCACCGTACCCGAATTTGTAAGCATGATTCGAGAAACTGAGATCGCATTCTTCCCTCGCGCAGTCATCGTATAGCCTGTACAGTCGGAAATACTTGTACAGGTTGCATCAGCAAAATATGCCGTTCCCGCAGAAGGAACCGTGGTGATAGCATTTGCTGTAGTCGTACTGAGCACAAAAAGAGGCGGTGCAACTTGAAGCGCCATACCCATGCGAGCATACGCACTACTTGGGACAGGATAGGTCCATGTCGTAAGTTCAGGAACGGTCCCCGCAGTAACACTCGACCACGAGACACTTGTCCCTGAAAGAGTTGCGCGCTTCATATAGCCTGCATTACTTGCATCATCAATGAGCATGATCGCCTGACTTGGGAAACCTGCGATCTGCACTGCATGTACTTGCCCCTCTCCCGAGATGATTGTAGGCGAAGTTATATCTGTCGCACCCGCTACAAAGCTTCCTCCATTCGTAGACTGATACCAATCCAATCCATTTGTCACATCATTTCCATAAACTGAAACAGCCGCTCTATTTGCTCCATCCACTAACCACACTGTATCGGTAGGAATACCTCCATCACCAATTGGGGTTGCCGTTTGGTCAGCTACAGGAGTACCAAACGAGGAACCTCCCCATATCGCAAACTCACAAAGATACTGCGAAATTGACGGTTCGAGCGTACAGGTTGAGAGTGCAATCTCATTGGTGATAGGACTCGGTGTCAGTTGCACGAAATCACCATAGCCATTAAGAGCGGAAATTGACCCTACTCCAGACCATGCGCCTGCAGCAGAGCGGGTTGCATAACGTGCTTTATTTGTTGAGTTCTCGCCCATTACAACAAGCAGATCTCCCGTGAGAGACTCATAGGAAATATCAAGTGCGCGCACTGGCGGATAAGTACCTGCAAACCCAGTATAGACAGTGCCATTTGTAGTTATCCTTGTTCCCCAAAACGTCCACGACGAGCCACTCCATGTCGCCGCTCCCCCCGACCTTGTATCATCAAGATATGCGAGTCCCAACTGTGCACTTCCGTTTCTTGCGGCAAGTTTAAGCGCAACGATGTTCCCTGCTGTAGGTCCACCCGTTCTCTCAGACTGTGCAGTCCAAGTTGAACCGTTCCATATACGATAATAAAATGTTGTCTTTCCTCCTGATATCCTTCCTCGATATGCAACCATTGCCCTACCCGTTGACTGCTCATAGGCAATATCAAACCGCGGAACATTTCCATCACCAAGAGAAACATTCCAATCCGCAACCCAAGACACTCCATCAGTAGAGTGATATACACGCAGAAGGCCGGCCGTATCCTGTACGCCAAGCACAAACTCTTTTGTCAGCGGATCACTGCGTACTATGATGAATTTCGCATCCACTCCACCGATTGCAACCGAGGGGGGACCCAGCACACCCTTGGCCTCACTATGGAAACGTTGCATCACATCGCCACCACTTGACCACAACACTGGTCCTTCATCGGTCAATGCAAAAACACTTGAGGGCTGCATACCAAAAAGCACAACAAGGAGTCCTGAGAAAAATATTGTACGAAATAATTTTTTCATATTAACTTTCTACACGCGTCACCACTACTGCGCCGTTCTCATTCACTACCGCTTGCAATCGCGTAGTACCATATCCAAGCACAAATGTTGTCGTTGATGCAGAACCTGTAAGTGGCGCAAACTCGATGCTTTTTGGGTTACTCGATGGATCGAGCCACGAGACTCCAAAAGGAAGCATATGGGTCTCCGTCTGAAATACTTCAGCAGAAAGATCACGCGTCGTCGTAGCATAAAATTCCCATGTCATGTTTTGAGGAACAGCACGTACGCCCCATGTCATACCTCGATCACCAACAATCGCTCTTCCACGCGCAGCTTCAATATCAGCAACGAATGATTTCATCGTACTTCCTGCTGCTACTTCTACGATTGATGAGCGAAAATAACTCACTCCTGCAGCAGAAAGTATTGCAATGACGGCAATAACGAGGAGGACTTCAAGAATAGTGAATCCTCGTGATGAATTGTGAAATTGAATAATCATGATCTTTTTTCCGAAATAATTAGCAGCCAGTACAGAGCTGTAGCGTATCCCCCACTTGAATATTGCTTCTCCCCGAAATCGGTACAGTTGCGGTTTCGCAGTATGCGGAACTTGAACCAGTGACCCCCCATGCAGTCTGCCCACAAACGATATTGCGCCATCTCGTGATGATGGTCTGGAGCCTGAGCGATTCACCCTTCCCCCAGGTTACCGTACCGTCGATAACAAGCGCACCGGCATCATTACGAGAGCTCGTCGTCGCGGTAAGTGTGAGGGGTGTAAGTGTACCCCCTATGGCCCTCGTGGCATCACGTACTGTGAATGATCGTTCATAAGCGACCCCATCGAGGGTAACCGTTGCAGAGCCTGTTGCAACCTGCAGCTGCCCGCCAACCTGTGAAATTGCATACGGGACACCACGAGAAAGCGAACCAATGTTATCCCAATGCTCCTCTGAGGATGCACGCACGAGAGTGAGCAATTCTTCAAGCATGGCAGTACCTCCCGCCCGTGTGCGTGATGCCTTCTCACTCACAAAACCAACCGAAAGCGCTTGTGCAATAATCGTCGAAATGGCAAGAAACAACGCAAGTGCAATAAGCACCTCTATGAGAAGAACACCTCCTTGCTGCTGTCTAAGTGACGTTTGCATGCTAGGCAACTTTTGTCATCAGCTGATAAATTGGCAACAAAATACTCATCGAAATCAGTCCAACTACGGCCCCCATCGCAAGTAAGAGTATTGGCTCAAGGAGCGTCGTCATGTTACGTAAGAGATAATCAACTTCATCATCATAGAATTCTGATACTTCTACAAGAATGTCCCCAAGCTTCCCAGTCTCCTCACCTACACGAGTGAGACCCACTACAATATTTGGAAACAACTCGGGATATTTTTCGAGCTCAACAGAAAGTGGTGCACCACCCATCACCGCGGTGCGCGTAGTCAATGTCGCACGCTGCATTGCGAGATGCCCAACACTTCCCGCCGTAGTCTCAAGTGCTTCCATCATAGGGATTCCCGCAATGAGCAAGTTTCCGAGCGTGCGCGTAAAGCGTACAAGCGCTACTCCATGAACTACCGTGCGCGCAACGGGAGTGCGCTCGAGAATTTGAGCAAAAACAGATTTTCCACTTGGAGATTTTCGAAACCACACAATAACCGCAGTAATTAAAAGAAGAATAATTCCATCAAGCCAAATGCTATATGCGAAAAGGTTTGAAATAGCGAGCACTATGCGGGTAAGAATTGGTAGCGTCACCCCCGACTGAGTGAACGCACCCGAAAGACGAGGAAGCACAAATACCATCAGGAGCAGCACAACAAGCAGAGAGCCCACGACGAGAATAAGTGGATAGACAAGCGCGGCACGCACACGCTGTCGCAAGCCAAAGTCACGCTTTAGATATTCTGAAATTAGCGCAAGTGTCTTCCCTAGTGTTCCCGAAATCTCACCCGAGCGGAGCAAACCAATGAATGCGGGATTGAAATACTCTTTGTACGGAGTGAATGCCACTGAAAGCGTCGCACCGCCGCGCACTGATGCTTCAACTCCAGCGATCATGTCACGCATACCGGAATGCTTATTGTCTTTTGCAAGCAACGCAAGTGCATTGAGGACCGTCACACCAGCCTGAAGCGCTATGCCGAAATTTCGAATAAAGAAAAGAATATCTGCGGAGGTTGGCGCGCGCTCAGAAAAACGGCGAAAGCCAGAAATCGCCTCATTCATCTCTTTTATTTCAATTGGAGTGAGATTGCGCTGCAAGAGAAGCGCCACTGCACCATCTTTCGAAGGAGCTTCTATGCTGCCTATTGCGTCTGTTCCACCCTTCTTGATTGCTTTGTAGGAATATATCGGCATTGTTTTCAATATTTATTCACGCGCAACTCGAAGCACCTCCTCGACGGTTGTTGCTCCGAGCTCAACTTTTCGCAATCCATCTTCAAACATCGTAACCATCCCCTCCTTGATCGCTTGCTTGCGCAACGCTGATGCATCCTTACCTTCTACAATGAGTGCACGCACCGCATCGCTTACAGGGAATACTTCGAAAATACCCATCTGCCCAAGATAGCCTGACATGCCACACACCTTGCACCCCTTCCCCTTGTAGAGCGTCTCAGGCAGATGGGTAATATGATCTTCTTTGCGTGCAGCAAGTTCTGCTTTGATGATTGCATTCGTTGCCTCATCAGCAGGATATGAGGTGATACAGGTTGTACAGACACGACGCACAAGACGCTGGGCAACAACGACATTGATGGTGCTTGAAAGGAGAAATGGCTCTGCACCCATATCGATAAGTCTCGGAATCGCGCTTGGCGCATCAGTAGTATGGAGTGATGAAAGCACACGGTGCCCTGTAAGTGCTGCCTGAATTGCGATTTCAACAGTATCATTATCACGAATTTCTCCGATCATAATAATGTCGGGATTCTGACGCAAGAGTGCACGCAGACCATTCGCAAATGTAATGCCTGTTTTTGTGTTGACCTGTGTTTGATTGATGCGAGGAAACTCATATTCAACGGGGTCCTCAATCGTTGTAATATTCACGTCTGGCGTATTGAGTATTTGGAGTAACGCGTAGAGCGTAGTTGTTTTTCCATGCCCCGTGGGTCCAGTTACGAGAATGAGCCCGTGGGGGCGCTTGATCTCGAGTTCGAGTGCGGAAATTGCTGATTCCCCTAACCCGAGATTTGCCAATGAGAGTGGCCGCGCTGAGGAGCGCAATAGGCGCATCTCTGCCTTCTCCCCGTGGAGTACGGGAATAATATTGACGCGAATATCCGTTGCTGCGCCTTCTTCACCTTCAAAGGTAAAACGACCATCCTGAGGAATACGGTGTTCATCGATCGCAAGATTAGCGAGTACTTTGACACGCGCAATGAGCGCCGCAATCAACTCGGGAGGAAGTTGTAGCACCACACGCATCACCCCATCAACACGAAAACGCACGAGCATTGCATCAGGTAGTGGTTCAAAGTGGATATCCGAAGCATTAAGCGTTACCGCGTGATCAAGAATCTTATTGAGTATCAATGTAATCGAAGATGAAGTCGCCTTTCTTGTTAAGGGCTCGTTAGACTCCTTGCTTGCAAGAAGTGCTTGCCCTTTGAGCTCCGTTTCAAAATCACCGCCAAATGAAGGTTGATACTGCTTGAGCCCAAAATGAAAACTCGAGAGGCCCATAAATGCGGGCTCTACCCAAGCAGAAAGTAATGCCGAAACATACGCACGTGCACCATAGTCGAACGGATCAAGCATAGCGAGCTTCGCAACACGCTGCTCGTCATCATAGTCATAGAGAATGACACGTTTTAGCTTTGCGACTGATTCAGGGAGGCGGTTAAGCACACTCTCATCAATCGACAAACGGTGAAGATTAACAACGGGCACATCATAATATGGCTGAAGAGTTTCAAGGAAAATATCCTCAGATATCGCCCCTCTCCCAATGAGCACATCAGGAATAGTATGACCTGAATGCACCGCCTCTTGCGCTGCACTGTCAAAATCCCCCTCGGTCACGAATCCAGAGCCTACGAGAAAACCGCGGAGTGCTTCTTTCGCGATATGCATATACTAAAGTATACCACATATACAAAAGAGTACCTCGCGGTCTCATGGGGACAAATTATTACAATCCCGAGAACTTTAACGATGCTATTAGCGGACAAAGAGTGGCGATGTAATCACCAAAAATGAACACCATAAAGAAGCCTATTAGGATTGATGGGTAGAGTGCCGTGCGCCCACCCCGACTGACCGTAACGACTACAACGTTGAGCAAAAATACGAGGAGCGTTGCGAGGATAAAGAGAAGCACATTTGGCCACGTGATAATAAGACTCCCGGCAACAAACAAATGAATATCCAGAGCTGAGAGCAGTGCAGGTCTCATCTTTCGGAGTGCGCGCAGGAACACGTAGAGAACAAGCGCAACAGCTATCCCCCAGAATAAGCCCATCCAATATCGCGAGAGCATGTAATGAGCAAAGTATCCATGTCGTAGCAAAAGTAGTGGCGTAAAAAGCTTAAACAATCCAGGGAGAGGAACCGAGTCAGGTAGTGGGAGGTATGTCAGTGGAGCAGTAAAAGGATTTCCTGCCCAATGTATATACTGACCCACAGCAAGAATGCCTCCATAGGTTACGCGAGCAGCAATATAGCCTAAATGCAACCACGGAAAACGCAGTCGCAATAAGTTGGGCTGTAAGACTTTGAGTAAAATGAGTAAAACGTAAAGTGCCAAACACGCTGTACTCCAATACGCAAGGAGGTGCGCGAGCATATTTGCCTGCGAGAAAGTTCCTAACATATTATTTATTATAGCAACATACGAATGAATATACAAAAAAGGCGCAAAGCGCCTTTTTGTACTAGAAACCCCCGGTCCCAAGAATACGTATATTTGTTCCGACTTCAAAGAGATTATCATTGTCTCCCCCATCAGACTGCATGCGATTTGTCACCTTTGTGAATTCATCACTTTCGAGTCGTGCATCAACCTCGTAAGTAAGATTCGTCGAGTTACATGCATAACGATATACAAAGTCTGTACTCGTTGGTGCGGTGAGTGTTGTAATCTTATTTACTGGATCAACAGGGAGATTAGAAATTGGTGAACCAGAAGTAAGTGCTTCGAAGTTTACCGGAATCCAGCCACCACCATCGACGCGCGAAAGGTTTGCTTGAGTAACCTGCGCTGCGGTTGGCTGCACAGCAGCACCAGCAACGGTCACGCCAGTAATACTACCTGAGTCAGAAGGCAAGCTATACCAAACTTTATTTCCTGACACCCAAGCAGATGACGTGCGACATAATGCATTGATTGTCGACGTACCACTACCGTCAAGGTTTGGTGAAGCTATTGTCGTCGTATAAACGCCCATAGCAGTTTTGAGCGTATTAAGATCAGAGATGCGCTGAGAGTCACGAGATTTTCGCAATGTTTCCACGGGATTGATCACGATGATCAACATCACCGAAAGAATTGCGATGATTGCGATCACAATGAGCAACTCGAGGAGTGTAAAACCCTCATGCTGCCTCTCCTGTTTTACAAATAGAGATTGCATATAGAATGAAGCACGTAATAATTATTAAGCGTAAAGCTCATACGCTTTACTTATGTATAGTATACCATACGCTAGTCACAAGTCTAAGTAAATACTTACGTTCTGTGGATAGCACTGTGCATATGTATAGTATGTGTTACGTGGTATACTTTTGTTATGATGCGTCAAGCAATTAAGCGAATGCGTTTTTTGCTCAATGCACGCGAAAAAATTGCGGGTGTTTCTTTTACAGATGGGGCGATATTTTGTGTACTTGAGGGGAACAGAGGAGCAGATGAACCAGCACGCATACTCACACACAAACTCCCTCCCCGAGTCATTATTGATGGCATTGTGATTGACCACAACCTGCTCGCAAGAGAACTTGAACAAGTGCTTCGCGAACTAAACACGCAAGTATCTTTCGTAAATCTTTCCCTCCCCTCTGCACTCATATTTTCAACAATCCTTCATCTCCCCAAAAGCGTAAATAGCGCAAATGATTACAATAAAGCACTTGAGCTCATGCTCGATGTCGAGCTTCCCTGGAAGAGAGAGGCGGCATATACCGACTTCAACATCACCGAAAGTGACGCCGATCTTCGTGCAAATATTTTCTCCATACTACGCTCTGCGGCAGATCCCTACATTCTCGCGGCCGAGCATGCAGGGGTAGAGGTCCTCGCACTGGAATTTGACGCAGCAAGCACTGCACGCCTCATGGAACAGCAAGCGAAGAATACTCTTTCGGTGAGTGCGACAACAACCCATGTTAGTATTTTTGTCACTAAAGACAAAACTGTCCGCTTCCTCTTCACTCTCCCCCTCGAGCGGGTCCCTGATGAGCAAGCAATGCTTCGTGAACTCACACGCGTACGAAACTATTTTGCAACCGAAACAGGAGAGGAAATCAATGACTCCCCCTCGGATGTACCATTAAATGCCTCCGCACGCTCTCTGCTGGGCAAGTTTGAGACTGATATTAGTGTCTACCCTGCCGCAGGCGCAGCGATCCGAAATCCCATTACGACGCAAACAACAAGAGAGCTTTCCTTACTACCTCTTCGTTCTGATGAGCTCTACAATCTCCATCGCATTGCATCAGGCCTACAACTATTACGACAGGCGACTATTGCGACCTGTCTCATCTTGCTTGGTGCAGACATCCTCCTTATGCAAATTCTTGGAGTGGTCTCAAAACAAAGCATCGCCCGCGCAACAAACGCACCTCATATATATTCCAATATTGCAGAAATTGATAAGGAAACTGCAGCACTCGACAATGCATTACTTGCTGCGGATAATATTGGCACTCACATGAAGCGCTACAGTTCCGCACTAGACCTTATCGACCATATTGCTACTGATGGTATTACAATTACTTCAATAACAACAGGCAGCGGAAGCGGACCCATCACCATTTCGGGAACTGCAGCGACACGCAATCAATATAATTTTTTCCGCACGAGCATCGTCGCAACAGAACAGCTTGAAGTGCTCAGCTTCCCACTTGGTGGGCTTGATACCTCGCTCAATATTCCTTTCACGCTCACCGTTAAGATATAGATCACACAACATATCCATGTCATCATTGCTCGACAAAAAAACATTCCGCTTCCGCATCATTCGCGAGTCAACACTAATCCTCGTGATCATTTTGTGTACCTACATTGTCAGCAATCAACTTCGTGATCGCATTGGGCAGATTAACGGGACGATAATTTCAGAAAACAATCTCTATGGGCTCACACAATTTCGTAAGGAAACATTCGATATACTTGGGGAGCATCTTCGTTCAATGAAAGAACTCCGTGAGCAGATCACGCGTGCGCTTCCGCCAACAGAAGATATTCGTGAGTTTCTGAAGATCCTAGAAACCTACGCACTGAAACATGGCGTTGCTGCGACTATCGGCGTTGGTGCAGCAACCATTACAAATATCAAAACAGACAATATCTCCCTTCAAGCAATCACCATACACATTGACGTTACGGGTGAGCTGAGTGCAGTGCGCGCGTATATTCGAGAAATTGAACACCTTCCCTATTTCTTCACCATCACGAACATCGATGAGAAGCGCGATTTGAATCAGCCCGCATTCAGGCATACCATTATTGCGGGCACACTCTGGACGAAGCCCGAACAAACACTCACGCAGCGACAACAATAGCACCACAAATATGCAGCTCAAGGCACCTAAGAACTTAATGCGACTAATCCTTCCTGGATTATTCCTTACCTATATCGCCGCAACCATTCTTGCGTTTCTTCTGCATGCACAATATTTCAACGACGTACTCGCAAAAACATTTGCAGAGCCTTCATTTCCGACACAGGTTGCAGTAAATTTACCACTGCTCAATCGAGTTGCACTCCTCATTCGTCTTGACCAAGATAACATTGACTCGCTGAGTGCCTCTGCAGTCCGCAAGGCAACAACCACTGCATCTACCCCGGAAGAGAGCACGGCCGGCGGGGTGCCAGTAAACGCACCCCCAGGTGCACCTCTTGAAATGACCTCACCATCTTCTACCCTACAGATTAACTCAACGACCTCCACAACATCAGCACCTCGCACAAGACAACCCTAAGTGCCTCAAAGGATGTTGCATGGATGGCGTCATAGCGCGAGTACATACCAAACCGGAAAATAATAGAGCTGAAACAAGCTTTCAGTCATTGCGAACAAAACTTGAGACACCCTGAAAAACAAAAACATACCAAATTGGTATGTTTTTAAATCGCGAAAAACTTTTTCGCATTCATATTGATCTGCCTCCTCATGACCTCCGGATCCTCGCCACGAATACGTGCAATGGCAGCATACACTTCGCGTACATACTTTGACTCATTGCGTTTCCCACGATAGGGCTTTGGTGCAACATAAGGTGCATCAGTCTCTGCGAGAATAGATTCCTTTGGCATATAGCGCACCACTTCATCGTAGTCCGATGAGAACGTCAGGACACCCGTGAATGAACACGTGAAGCCCAGATCAAGAAACTCTTTCGCAATCGCGATGTCACCCGCAAAGAAATGTGCATTTCCACGTATCTCTGGACCCGGTGCACGACTTGCCTCTTTAAGTTGCGCAATGATATCTTCATATGCATCCATCGTTCCCTTCGTTGGCCTTCCGTGGATCATAAGTGGCTTATCCACCGCACGCGCGATATCAATCTGCTCTGCGAAAAGATGATACTGACGGAACTTCTCCTTCTTCTCATCGCCGGACCAGTCGCCTGCTTGTGGCCAGAAATAGTCCAGTCCGCATTCGCCGATAGCAACCACTTCGGGAAGCTTCGCCCATGCGCGGTAGCGGTCATTGTCGAAGATTTCGGGATGACCATCAGAGGGATGCTGCCCGATAACGGCATAGCGCCCCTCCTCGGGATTCGCAAGTGCAATTGCCTTCTCATTCATCACCACATCAGTTCCGATGACGATCGTCGCGATATTGAGCTCCAAAAGCTCCGCCTTCTGCTGTTCGCGGTCACCATCAAACGCCTTATCATTCAAATGCCCATGGGCATCAATATACTCAAACTCCATACCTTCAGCATACCAGAATTCCCCCTCCCCGCCACCTCCCTCAAATAACAATCATAAGGATAGAACGTTTACCGCGACCGCACTAAACGTCCTATTTTATTTTCTTTTTCATCACCCTTAAATCTCATATTCGAGAGCTGTAAAAAATTTTGAATCAAAAACAAATTTCCCTGCTCAATGAACAAAAATTCTAATGCCTAGTTTTATGTAAAATATATTTTCTGATCAATAAAACTAATTACCGTATCTAATACATCATTATTCTATCTACTCAATAACTGCTGCACTATGCGACGGAAACTCCATGATAAAGTGTGGACTGATATATTCCACAATGGATATATCTATCTATCTCAAGCAGCCTCGCTGCCTTTGCGATAAATTCAGCTACATTTACTTTTCCAATAAAAAATGATTTATGCAGCAAGCGAAAACCTAAACGCTTCACGAAATGTCTAAATAGCGCCCGCTTCTTTCTTAGTGCCTCAGGAATATCCCAAGAAATAATATGGGTCCTGTCGTCAAAATGATCTACCGCGGTAGCTTCTCTTGAAATGCGCTCTAGCTTACTCTCATCACTAAAACGCTCCTGAAGTGATATCCCCTTTTCTGTGAATTTGAAGATAACAATTTTCTTTTTATCCTCAATTGCAGTAGTTCTGTAGAGATATCCTTGTTTTTCAAGTAGCTTAAAAGCGCGGCGACGCTGAACCGCATTGATTATTTCTCTCGTCTCTGCTCCAGCATCTTTCAGAGCATGCCACTGCCGCCTTAATGTATTCGGTCGAGCTTTCCTTCCTAAATCTATACAATATGCGAGTAGAAATGCCTTCATGTTATGCCCAATACGACCACGTAAAGGATCTTCTGTGTAAAAGCTTCCACCAGATGAGTTCCCCAGTTTAAGTACCTGCTCAAGTTCAACGTCTGAATTTTTAACCTTCTTCATAACAAATATATTAATAAAGCCACTGCGTCGGAACGCGTGGCATGTGTATTCTTATACTATACAACTGAATAGTATTTATGTAAGGCACTTATCCACAGAAAAGGACGTTTAGTGCGACCGCACTAAACGTCCTTTTCTGTTTGGGCTGTTCAATATCAAATAACGCCTTGCGGCGCTATTTTTGGGTGATGACTGATATCACGATTCAATTGTGCTTATGAATAGGAGCAAGTCAGGAGTAGATGAAACTGGAGCTTGGTCCGAAATGGAGTCAGTAATAGCTTGGGCTCCGTCGACGGTTTGCGGATTCTCTTCCCCCTTTACTGCCGATGGCTCTACACCTACTGTACTCTTATCAGTCTGCATGACTGCTTCAATACTTGATTCGCTTTCTAGACTGGGTGTCGATTTCAGTTCCTCAGATACAGTGGAGTTACCACTCGTATCCCCGATACTAAGCATTGCACTAAATGAGGTCGCAGTATCTTGTGTGGGCATCGACCAAGGCACATAACCTGCATCACCCGGGTAATTCCCTACCATGTACGGGCGCATGAGGACACATGAGCCGATTGAAGTAACGACTCCTGAACACTCTCCGCGCGTGAAGTTCAAAACCTCAGTATCTACTCCTTCCTCCTGAAGGCTGCTCGTATAATTGAAGCGGATACTGCCACTACTTCCGTTAAGCTCAGGGAGAACGGTTGCCGCATATTGCTGTGTCATCTCTACTCCTCCGTTCATTGAAGTCGTAGGCGGCTCATTCACAAGTGCGCCTGGAGTGCGAAGAAGCACATACTGCCGCGCAAGAATACTTAATACGGGGAACGGAGTACGCACCGCATCCATGAAAATATCAGTGATACCAAGATCAACAGGGACAAAGCCCATCATATTAGATACCTTGAACCACGAGGCCTCCCCTGTAGCACCAATGTAATACTCGGTAATCTGCATACGCTCCTCGAGCGGATTGCGCCCCCACATGGTTATGGGGAATATTGTCGGTCGTGGCGCCCAGCCGTGGCCACAAGTTGCATTCAATTCTTCAAGAGTGATGCCTTCATAATACGCGGGACCATCATAGCAGAACACACCCGGCGTACTAGTCGCAGTACCTCCCCCATCACCAACAGGCGGGGTAGAAGATGCGGTTGAAGTAGCAGATCCGCCTCCTGTTTCTGAAGGAGTACTTGTACTTGTCGAAGTACTTGTCTCACCTGCCACTACAGGTGGAGTTGTTGTTGCAGTAGAGGTGCCGAGCACATCACCGGGTGGAGTTGTAGGTGGAGTGCTTGTGCTCGTACTTGATGCAGTATCACCAGGAGGAGTAGTGGGAGGAGTTGTTGTGCTCGAAGTTGAGCCTTCGCCTGGAACGGACGGAGTTGTGGTTGCAGTACTTGTGCTACTTCCATTGTCTTGAGTGATTGGCGGAGTACTTGTTGCCGTGCTTGTTCCTGTATCTGAAGGAGTTGTTGTTGCAGTGCTTGTTCCCGCGACAACAGGGGGCTCTTCCCATGATGGATCAAGTGTCCCTGGGGGAAGGCCGTAAAACTCAGAACAATCTTCTGCATTCCGTGAGGCGTAATAGATACGACAATCTTGTGTACCTGCCGAAGCAACAACTCCAAATTGATCATCTGGTCCGATATATGCATCACCCCCACTTTGTCCACTCAAGTAAAGCGAGCTCCCACAATCAATGCCCATACGATAGATCTTTCCACCAAGCCATTCCACAAGTGAAAATGTGTCCGTCTTGAAATAGTCACAAGATGGAGGATCACCCGGTGCGGTACCATCCTGATAATACGTAAGATACAATTTTCCAGACTCCAATCGTATTCTTGCTGCAGGCGTATTTATGCGTACGATGCCGCCACGGATAATTACCGGGGCATTCAAAAAAGCATATGGATCACGCACGAGCGTTCCTTCGGGATGCACGAGGATATATGGAACAGTCTCGATGATGGGACGAGTTCCAGGAGAGGAATAGCTTCCAAATTCCTTATTCGTACTGATCATCCCTGTCTTCCAAATATTCAGTGTGCCGTGCACATGAACCACCGTCTGCCCTGCTCCACCAAATATTGCCGCATCGGGAATCGCGAGAATCCACGGATGAGCATTATCGACTCTCCAGTCTGCGCCCTCTGGGATATTCACTGTCCCCGTCACATAGTTCCCGCGAGGAAGAACTTCGCTAGGATATATTCCGGTGACCAACTTCCCTTCATAGATGTGATAATTCCATGCCTGATTCTCATAGCCGATGGTCGATGCATTTTCATACTGTGTTGGCGTCTCGAGCGCTCGCGCACGGACCCAATA